>JAAEQG010001137.1 GCA_024231775.1 bacterium | reverse complement strand
CGTGCTGCTGGCGCGTCAGGTGAACGTTCCGCACATGGTGGTGTTTCTGAACAAGGTGGACCAGGTAGACGACGAGGAGTTGCTGGAGCTGGTGGATATGGAGGTTCGGGAGCTGCTTTCGAACTACGAGTTTCCCGGGGACGACATACCGATCATCAGGGGTTCGGCGCTGGAGGCGCTGGAGAAGCCGGACGACGAAGCGGCGAACCAGTGCATCGACGAGCTGCTGGTGGCGCTGGACGCTTCGATTCCGGAGCCGGAGCGTGCGCTGGACAAGCCCTTCCTGATGCCGATCGAGGACGTGTTTTCGATCACGGGCCGGGGCACGGTGGTGACGGGTCGCGTGGAGCAGGGGATCGTGAGGACGGGCGACGAGGTGGGGATCGTCGGGATCCGGGAGACGCAGAAGACGGTGGTGACGGGTGTGGAGATGTTCCGGAAGATCCTGGACGAGGGTCAGGCCGGGGACAACGTGGGCTGTCTGCTGCGGGGCACGGGCAAGGACGAGGTGGAGCGGGGTCAGGTTCTGGCGAAGCCGGGGACGATCACGCCCCACACGAAGTTCAAGGCGCAGGCGTACATCCTGACCAAGGAGGAGGGAGGTCGTCACACGCCGTTTTTCAACGGGTATCGGCCGCAGTTCTACTTCCGGACGACGGACGTGACGGGTGTTGCGAACCTTCCGGAGGGGACGGAGATGGTGATGCCCGGGGACAACGTGGAGCTGTTGGTGGAACTGATCACTCCGATCGCGATGGACAAGGAGCTTCGCTTCGCCATTCGCGAGGGCGGCCGGACGGTCGGCGCCGGAGTGGTCGCGGAGATCATCGAGTAGGAAATCGCGGGCCGGAATTTCCGGCCCGTCTGACGGGGGGGTCGTCACGTGCGGCCGCCCGCGGGAAGGGATAGAGGCGCG
>JAAEQG010001136.1 GCA_024231775.1 bacterium | reverse complement strand
GCTGAGTTGCCCGTGAATGTGCAGTTGGTCACCGTGGGGGAGGAGGAGGAGTAGTTGGCCATCCCGCCGCCGTAGTCGGCTGAGTTGCCCGTGAATGTGCAGTTGGTCACCGTGGGGGAGGCGTTATCGTTGTACATCCCGCCGCCGCGGTGGTGTGGATTACTTCCGTCCGCGTTGCCGGCGGTGATGGTAAAACCGTCGATGGTCGCATCGTCCGCGCCGGTGACCACGTGGTAGACGTTGTCGCTGTCGTCGCCACCGGTCGCGTCGTCGCGGTTCAGATCGCCGCTCAGGATGGTTTCGATGTGCTCCCAGTCTCGCTCCTCTAATAAAGACTCGTAGCCATAGAACCCGCCGTACAGCGTTACCCCCGCTACCAACTGGAACGTCGCGGTTCTGTCCGTTCCTTCGGTGGGATAGTAGGTCCCATTTGCTACCCAAACATCGCATCCGCCCGCTGTCGCCGCGGTGATACCCGCCTGCACCGTGGCCAAGGCCGACTCCCAGGTTGTCCCGTCATTGTCGTCATCGCCGAACGTCGCCACGTAGATCACACATTGGTCACAGGTCTCGCCGGTCCATCCGGGAGCGCAACCGCACACGCCATGACAGAAGCCGCCGTTCGCTGCCGGATCGAGACAATCTTCGATGAGGATCTCGTCACCGCACGCATCGAGCTGAACCACGTTCAGATCGTCATTACAGTATTTCCCGGTCGCCGGCTCACCCGGGGTGCAGCAATCGAAACTGCCGACTAGCTCTGTGCACAGGTCGCCAACGCCGCAGGGATTTCCCGAGCTCTCGCATACATCGTCGTCTTCGTTGCAGGACTCGTCCCCGTTGCAGTAGAAGCCGTCGTCCGCACAGGGATTCCCGGCGTTCACCGTGCAGGCGCCCCCCGAGCAGGTGTCCGCCCCGTTGCAGAACGCGCCGTCATCACAGCGCGCACCGTCGTTGTCGGTCCACGCCGTAGCCGATGTTTCAGCGTCGCAGATTTCGCAGACATTCACGGGATTGGCATAACCATCTGGAATACAGTCTT
>JAAEQG010001135.1 GCA_024231775.1 bacterium | reverse complement strand
TTGATTATGGCATGAAATACTGCATGACGCGATTCATGATCTCCGCCCGGTTCGCGGCCGTGTCGACGCTCTCGAAACCGAAGCCGAGATAGAGCGAATTGGGCGAGACAATGGCGGCGCCCTCGGGGAAGCTGGTCCCCTCCATGCGGGTCCAGTTGTTGAGGGCGATGCTGTCCGGGGCCACGCTCACGGAGAAGGGGCCCATGCCGGTTTCAAAGTCCTCCAGCGAATAGCCGGACACCTCGATGTCGTCGATAAAGACGCCCAGGTTCTGGGTTCCCCAGTCCGAGGCGGAGGTGATGTGGATCTCCACGGTCTTGCCCGCGTAGGCGGTCAGATCCATCTCCACCTGTTTCCAGCCGTTGCTGTTGCCGTTGAACGCGTGCCACTCCCCCGTGGTTCCCGATGGGTTGCAGTCCGCGTCCATGTAGCGCGCCAGGAAGGGATGGATTTCGTCCACCCAGCCGTCGGCGCAGCTATCGCCGGTTCCCTGGGCCGTGAGCCCGTTCTGGTCCGGCAGGGTGGTCCAGGCGTCGGCGCCCACCTCGTTGATCTCCACGAAGGCGTAGTCCCAGTCGGTTTCCAGATTATAGGAGATCCAGAATTTAATTGTCGGGGCGCCGTCGGGCAGCGTAAAGGTCCCCCCGAGCCGTTTATAGGATATATCCGCCATCTGGCTGTAGACGTAATAGACGCCGGAGTGGGGATCGAAGGGGCCGCCGGGGCGGTCGTACTTGGCCGCGATGGCGTGATCGAAGTGGGGAAGGAAATAACTGGTGAGCAGGAAGCTGTCCGCGCAACACTGGTTGCCGGCGCCGTCGCCGCCGAAAAGGTTGAAAGTCAATCCGTCGAAAATCGGATCTCCCGATTCTCCCGACACGGGAAACGGCGTCCCGGCGTCCCCGTCCATCCCTCCCTCTTCCACGTGGATGAAAGAGCCCATGGTGTACTGGAAGAAGTCGTCGGAGAAGTCGCCCGTCACGGCGGACAGATACGACAGATCCTGGCCCGTGGCGAGCAGCTTGCCGGCGTCGTAGTTCATGAATTCCCGCAGGGTCAGATACTGCTGCTGGTGAATTTCGAGGCCGGGAACCGTGGGCGCGTAGTCGTCGCCCGTGTACCAGACAGCCACGTCGTAGTGGGTCAGCACGTCGATGGGCGACGGAACCGCCTCGTGCGCGGTGACGTCCCATACGTCATAGGCGTATCCGGCCGCGTCCAGGGCGTCGGTGTAGTAGCCCAGGTAGTTGGGGCCGGAGGGGTCCGCGTACTCGGGATACTCCCCGGTGTAGTCCTCGGCCGATATGATCAGGACACGGGCGCCCGTGGCGCTCGCCGCGGTGTAGGCGTACGGCCCCAGGGTGTTGTCGCCCGCGGTGATGGTGTAGGAGACGGCGTCTCCCGCGGCCTGGCCGCTGATGACGGCCCGGTAGTTGCTGTAGTACACGCCGGCGGCCTGATTGTACGCGGCGCCCAGGTGCTGGGAGAAGTTCGCCGTGACCGCCTCGCCCCCGTTGATGGTGTAGGAGAGGCCCAGGGTCAGGTTCTTGCGGGCCAGCACCTCGATCACCTGATTCGCGCCCATGGAGGTCGCAACCGGGGTGTGCCGGACATCCTCCGCGGTGAGCCCCGTGGGGGAGACCGGGTGGGACGGATCCGCCGCGCTCTCGGCGAGGGAGAGGGCGA
>JAAEQG010001134.1 GCA_024231775.1 bacterium | reverse complement strand
GGTGCTGGCTGCCAGATGCAGGGTTCTCACGTAATGGATGTCGGCTCGCTCCCCCTTGAACCGAGTCAGCGCATCGTAGGCTTCACGGAAGGTGGTCGTCGGGAACAGCTCCTCGCGGAAGCGATAGCGTGCAAAGGCTCCAGGCTTGCGGACCAGCGACCAGATCACGTGCCGGTAGTCGATCCGGCAGTCTTCGCCACCGCGAAGGCGCGGCATCCGATCGACGAACTGACCTCGGTAGTAGATCTCCACCTCGTTCGCGTACTGACGCGCCTCCACCTCGTGTCCTCGGAGCCTCGATGGCACCGAGTAGGTCTTGTTCGAGAGTCGGATCGTGCTCCACTTGTGGACCTTCACCCGGTAGGGCGTGTAGGCGGGGAGCCTCTTGGCGGGCAGAGGTCTGAGGTAAGTGCGCTCCTCTGCGAACTTGGCCTCGCAGCGCCGGTTGAGCCGGCGGACGACCTCCCCGACGAACTGCTCGTAGTCGGCAACGGAGTCGAAGTCTCGGCTGCCCCGGATCACCAACGCCTGCCGGATCGCCGACTTGAGGCGATGATGTGCCTGCTCCGCGACCCCGTTCTCATGGGAACGGCCGGGATGGATCCGCGTCGAGCGAAGTCCGTAGTAGGCCAGCAACGCCGCGAAGCGCTCGGTGAGCGCGCGGCCTCCGCTGCGCTTCAGCTCATGGGTCGCGGCAGAGAGGTTGTCGGTGCGGGCCACCTCGGGCGAGCCACCCAGCGCCCACAGTGCCCCTTGGATGCCATCCATCAACGCTTCATAGGTCTCGCCGAAGGCCAGGCCCACCCAGCGCCAGCCGCTGTACGAGAGGATGAACTCGAAGAAAAGGTGCGGAAAGAAGACCCCCGCGATGGTCACGCCGAGTTCGGTCCCATGGGTGAAATCGATCTGCGCCTCACGGCCTGGCGGGTGGACCTGCTCGAAGAAAACCTCTCGATCCGGGCCGTGAAGGGCGCGCCAGTCCCGAATCCGCCGCTGCAGGGTACGGAGCTGCCCCTCACCGAACCGCCCGGGATATCGCTGCTCCAACAGATCGAGGATCGTCGTCCCCTGGAGAACCCGATCCTCATCCCGTCGAAGCAGCGGCTCGATCTCGAGCGCCCACACCTCTTCGAACGGGTCTTTCCGAGTTCGCCAGCTTCGCTTCTCCTTCGTCTGCGAGGGGAGCGGCCCCCGCTCCCACGCCCGGGCCGTCCGAACACTCATTCCTGCGGCCGCTGCAGCGGCTTCCTGACTCTTCCCGTCCATGCGCTTCTGCCTCAACAACCGCACCTGCTCGTCCGTCACCATCCACGCCACCCCCTCCCCGAAGGGTGGGGCAGCGACAACTACAGAGACAAACCGGCAGTTCTAGTTGTCGTTCGGGCGGCAAAAGTAATTGTCGTTGATCAGGCGAGGACCAGACGATACGCCCTACCTCCAACGGCGGCGTCGATGTAGTGGCACATGGGACAGATATCCGTGTCATTGATCCAGATGAATCCATCTGGCATGT
>JAAEQG010001133.1 GCA_024231775.1 bacterium | reverse complement strand
TCGTGGTAGGGATCGTACTCATACGGCCCCCCACCGGGCCAACCCCATCCACCGAAGGACGTATACACCCGATAGCGAGGTCGACCATCGCAACGGTAGTGGTAGTGGCGGACCGTACGACGGTGCTTGGTGAGGACGGTTCGCTTCGGTTGCGGGGAAGATGTGCTGGCGAAAGCACGCCAGAGCTTGTCCGGGGGGATGAGTCCGTGTATGCGACCGAAGCTGTCCTCCAGGCGAATACTGTCGACCTCCAGCCGCGTCGGATGCTCATCGTGGTTGGTGATCTCGATCAGGAAAGCGATGGGGCCGTGTCGGTTCGCCCAGGGCACCGGCGTCCAGGTGGCCGAGACCTCGAACAGTGGAGTGTTGACCGTCGCGGTGCGGTGCTTGTTGCTGGCGATCTGACCGCCGACCTCCGCAGCACGGATTCGTCGCCCGCAACCGGTGAGCAGCAGGGCCAGGACGCAGATCAGCAGCAGGCGAGCGTTCGAGGCATTGTATCGGTGCCGTCTCATTGTTGTTGATTGTAGCCCAGTGGTTCTGGGGAAGCCAAGGCCGGGGGAGCAGCCCGAGGCTTGGCGTAACTGCTGCCGACGTGGTACATTAGGGGGTTACATCGGGCGAACGGCAGGGCCATCTCCTGCGGGTTGCTCGGCCGGCGGGTCTGCGCTGGAGGCGTCGTCTCTAGCTCGCCGGTTACCATTGATGGCATGGAATGCCGGTAAGCAACCGCGGTTGACGCGGAGAGGTTCCGGCGACTGCAACGAAGGGAGCACGAGCGATGTCCACACCGTCATCCGGAATCCCCCAGTCCGCCACTTTGCCCAAGAGTGCGCACACCCCGGCGCCGTACAAGGGTCCGTCCCGCGACGAGGTCCTGGCGTTGCGCCGGGAGTACCTTACCCCGTCATTGCTTACCTACTACAAAGAACCGCTCAACATCGTCGAAGGACACATGCAGTACCTGTGGGACGACAGCGGCAAGCAGTACCTCGATGCGATTGCGGGGATTGTGACGGTCTCCGTCGGCCACTGCCACCCGAAGATCACCGAGCGTATTCGCGAACAGGTGGGCAAGCTCTGTCACACCACCACGATCTACCTGCACCCGACTATCGGCCAGTTCGGCAAAGCCCTGGCGGAGCGCTTCCCCAAGGGCAGCGAACTGAACACGACCTACTTCACTAACTCCGGATCGGAAGCCAACGACATCGCCGTCCTGATGGCCCGCATGTACACCGGCAACTTCGAGGTCATCTCTCTGCGGAACGCGTATCACGGTGGTTCGCCGTCGGCGATGGCGTTGACCGCTCACGGAACCTGGAAGTACCCCGTCCCGCATTCACACGGAGTCAAGCACGGCACGCCGGGCTACTGTTATCGCTGTCCGTTCGGACTGACCTATCCGGCGTGTGATATGAAGTGCGCCACCGATTTCGAGGAGCTGATCCGCTACGAGACTCCGGGACAGGTGGCGGCGTTCATCGGCGAGCCGATCCAGGGCGTGGGCGGCGTGGTTGATCCTCCGCCCGAGTATTTCAAGATCGTGTACGACATCGTGCGTCAGCATGGTGGGCTGTGCATCGCCGATGAGGTCCAGACCGGTTTCGGGCGGACGGGCGATCACTTCTGGGGGTTTGAGAACTGGGGGGTGACCCCGGACATCGTGACCATGGCCAAGGGAATCGGCAATGGGGCTCCGCTGGCGGCGTGTACCTCCCGACGGGAGATAGCCGAACCCCTTACGCAACGGATTCACTTCAACACCTTCGGCGGTAATCCGGTGTCGATGATCCAGGGGCTGACCACGCTGGAGATCATTGACTCGGAGCAGATCCAGGAGAACGCCAAGAAGATCGGTGGGCAGATCCGGGCCGGCTTGATGCTCCTCAAGGAGAAGCACGCGCTGGTGGGCGACGTGCGCGGCAAGGGGCTGATGCTCGGAATCGAACTGGTCAAGGACCGGACGACGAAGGAACCGGCTACGGCGGAGGCGGCGGAAGTCGTCGAGCAGGTCCGGGAGAAGGGCCTGCTGTTGGGCAAGGGCGGTCTGTATGGCAACGTTCTGCGCATCAAACCGCCGATGTGTCTGAACTCGACGGATGCGGACTTCCTGATCGCGTGCCTGGATGAGGCGTTCGAGAAGATTGAAGCCTAGTCGATTCTCATCCGCCATGGACTTGCCAGACTTCGTCGATCAGCTCGACGTCCCGGACATTCAGCTCGGCGGCCTGGGCATCTGGATCCACGAGCGCGAGTTCTCCGGGGCTCCCGATCCCTGGGACGGCAACGGACTGATCGTGACGATCCGTTGCGTCGCAGGTGGTGCGGATGTGTGGGTACACGGGCCGGTTCTGCGCGTTGACGAACTGAACAACTGGCGGCGGCAATGTGCGCACCTCCATCAGGCCTTGGTGGGGGTGGCTCGTCTGGTGTGCGTCGCACCTCATCTTGCCGTCGAGCTGAATATCGACGATCAGGGCCGGCTGGCGGCCACCGTGGACATCACGCCGGACCACGACACCCAAAGACATCGATTCGCGTTCGAGCTTGACCAGTCGCACCTTGCGGAACTCGTCTCCGGGTGCGAGGCGGTGAGCCGGCGCTTCCCCGAGCGCCGCTGAGGTGCGCAACGAAGACCGAGAAGGGTGAGCACGACGAAGAAGGCTATGACGACGATCAGGCCGGCAGACTGAGGCGGACAGGCGCAATGGCACGCGGAGAGACGCACGCGATGACAGTTCGCTTTGCCGTCCGAGCAGCGGCGATCCTACTGGTGCCATGGACGTTGACGGCGTGCAAGAGCACCACGCCGTCCGCGCGGGTACAGAACCAGGTCCAGCTACCGATACCTCGCTCAGCCGGAGTCGAGACGGTTGCGTCGCCAGCCTTAGACACCAGCGGGGGCGGCACACTTGGGCTTTCCGCGCGGTCTTTGATTACGCTGGCCTTCAATCGCCAGCCGGACATAACCTCCAGTTTCGCGGCGTTCAAGGCGGAGGAAGCCCGCTACGATTTCTTCTATGCCTCCCACGACGCACTGACGCCGCGCTTTCGCATGTCCAACACTCTTGAGGAATCGCGCACACCGGACGCAGAGACCGGCG
>JAAEQG010001132.1 GCA_024231775.1 bacterium | reverse complement strand
GGACGGAGTACGTCGGAAGAGAGGTGGTCTTCACGATTCGTCAGGAGCGAGACCGGCTGCGGTGTCCTGCTTGTGGAGGCCGGAAGGTGCATCCCCACGGGCAGGTGCAGCGGCACTTCAGGACCGTGCCGATTGAGGGGGTGAGCTGTGCTGCAGGCTGACGCAAAGGAGGGGGTCTGCAGGTCGTGCTGAGAGGCACCCTTCCGCAACCCTCGATGGAACCTGTTGTTATGAAAGCGGGCGAACGGATTCGAACCGTCAACATTCAGCTTGGAAGGCTGATGCTCTGCCAATTGAGCTACGCCCGCATGAGCAGCGCGTATTGTAGCACCACGTCGCGTAGTCTCGCAACTTCCAGCACTTACGATCGGGCGGGGGGCGCTCGGGGTGGTCGTTCGTCGTACTCCTTCATCGCCTCTGATCGCACGGTTTCGCGCCCCAACTGCTGGGGTTCCAGGCGGGGGGCTGTCGGGGTGCTTTCTCTGGCATGAGCGTTGCACGTTACCGTTGCCGCCTGTCAGCCCGGCTCCATCGTGGGCAATTGCTCGATAGCCCTCGCGCTGTTGGCCAACCCCAGCACTGGGCAGTGCTTCAGTGTCGTACGGTAGTCGCCGTGCCGCATGTCCCGCCGGGCAACCTGAGGGGCGACGCCGGCACGGACCGCACGCTGCTCCCGCCTTGGTAGCGCCGTTACCCGATCCTCTGGTGATGGTGGACCTGACCAGCCTGGGCGACGCGGCGGCGGACACCCCGGAGTACCTGTACTACCTCAAGGACATGCTGGGCAGTGTGACCGCCCTGGCGGACACCAACGGAGCCGAGAGGATGCAGGCCGCTTCCTCCTTGGGCGCGTCCTGTGTATATAATCCCTACGGGGAGACCATTGTGCAGCAGACCAGCTTCTATCACGACGCCGATCTGGACGGCGACATCGACGCAGCCGCCGAGGCTGACCTGGAGGAGTGCGCCGACGATCGGCCGACCGATCCCGTGTGCGTGTTCGTACACGACCGCAACGGAGACCAGACGGTGGACGTGGTGGATCTGGGGTTGTTTGCAGGGTTCAGCGGCTTCGATAGTAACGGGACGACGCCGCCAGCCGACTTCGAGCGTACCCACGGCCCCTGGTTCGACGCAAACGGTGATGGCGAGCTGGACGTCTTCG
>JAAEQG010001131.1 GCA_024231775.1 bacterium | reverse complement strand
GCGCAACTGTCTGGCAGCCGGCGTGATCCCGGAGATCAACACTTCCTCGCTACGCCAGGGCCTGACCGACCCGATGCCGGGTGAAGCTGTCGTGCGCCGATACGCTGAACTGGGCGGTCGCATGATTGCGTTGGGCTCGGACGCCCATCTGGCGGAGTCCATCGGTGCGGGGCTGGAGCAAGCGGCAGCGCTGTCGAAGCGCTGCGGAATCGAGCAACTCGCAGTGTTCAAGAACGGTGCGCCCATCCCCGTACCACTCAGCTCGCGCGGCGACGAGTGTCCAGCCTGATGGAGCGTTCCAGTTCATCGATTGGCTGACGAAGGTCGAGAGCGTGGATGATCACCCACGGGCGCCCGCGGTACCGGTGGGAGGCCGACGTGCAAGCCTTCCTTGGAGACCCTCACTCGATCTTCGCCCGCTTATGACTCGTCACCGAAACTGACGCCCACCGCCCGAGAGGCAGCGATTAGTGGATCGTCGATCGGCACGGTGCGCTGCTGGTCAGCCACCTCGCTCAGGGGGACCGTCGTGATTCGATTGCCTTGCTGGACGACGAGCTCGTTGAACTTCCCGGCGGCGGCGAGACGGGCGGCTTCGTGCCCGAAGAGGGTGGCGAGAACGCGATCGAAGGCCACCGGACTCCCCCCGCGCTGGACGTGCCCGAGGATGGTCGCGCGACACTCCAGACCGGCGCGGGTGGCGATCTGATCGCAAAGCACCTCACTGACCCCGCCCAGACGCACCGGGTCGGGCGAGTCCTGGACCACGCGATCCACCACGTAATCGCCGTCGACCGGACGGGCTCCTTCTGCCACGGCGATGATGGTGAACGCCTTGCCATGCCGGCTGCGCTGGAGGCAGTGGGCGCAGACCTGGTCGAGTAGATAGGGAATCTCCGGAATGAGGATGACGTCGGCTCCACTGGCGGCGCCGGCGTGCAGGGTGAGCCACCCGGCGTAGCGCCCCATCATCTCGACCAGCATGACGCGGTGGTGGCTGGCAGCCGTGGTGTGGATGCGGTCCAGGGCTTCGGTGGCGGTCTGCACCGCGGTGGTGAAACCGAAGGTGATCTCGGTGTGCATAAGGTCGTTGTCGATGGTCTTGGGCACGCCGATGCAGGGCAGACCATGGGCCACGAGGTGGGCCGCCCCGGTCATGGTGCCGTCGCCGCCGATGCAGATCAGAGCGTCCAGCTTGCGGGCCCGGACGTGTTCAAGGACTCGATCGGTAACGTCCTCGAAGACGTCGTTGCCCGCCGCGTCAACGCCAACTTTGGACCGCCGGGGGTCAGCCTTGTTGCTGGTACCCAGAATCGTTCCTCCGCGGGTGAGGATGTTGGACACATCTTTCATGTCCAGTGGGCGCATCCGATCACGGATCAGCCCGAGGTAGCCGTCCTCGACGCCCCACACCTCCAGCCCAAAGTCGTTGACCGCCGACTTGACCACGGCTCGGATCACCGCGTTGAGCCCAGGACAGTCACCTCCGCCGGTAAGTACGCCAATCCGCTTCATGGCCTGCCTGCCTCACATAGTCAGAACCGCGCCGTAAACGACCGACACTCGCCCACCTTATCCCGATCGAGTTGAAACGCAATCCGAACTCCCGGTCGAACTCTGAGGAGAGTGACGCCTCGGGCGTGTGTCCGATGTATCGGGCGGCGCCGGGTGCCATGGCCATCGCGCAGCGTGGCTATGCTCCCACAATGGACGGGCGAGGCCGGGCTATGGTCGTTCGCTATTCCGAACCGGTGTACGGTTAGCATGCTCACCCTCCGGGATGAGCATGGCACCCAGCGCTATTTCGCCCCTTCAGGGCTTACGTTTCCTCGGGCAATCCTCCCCAGGGCGTTGCCCTGGGCTGTCATAGTGCGCCCTTTCAGGGCGAAGAGAATCGTCCAGACGCTGCGATGATCTCGCGGAGACAATCGTTCTGCGACAGAACGCCCAAAAGCCCGCCCATACTGTCACGCATCCCTCTGAGGAGAGTTACGCCTCGTGTGTGTTTCCGATATATCGGGCGGCGCAGCCTTTGGAGACGCATTGGTCGGAGGTGTCGTTATGGAACCTCACCGCGACACGCCCCCATAAGAACAGTCGTTTCCCCTCCGGTTCGGGCTCGGCCGACAACGATGCACAACAAGTAACCGACAGCTAACCCGGATGCGCCCACTGACCGATGAGCACGCAGCGGGAGCCGGCCCGAGGAGGACGGATCGCTGTGGAAGGCGGGGCGCACCGACCCGTCGCGATTCGTGAGACTGAGGCTTCGGTTCGCGCGCACCGAACTGCCTCCCTGGGCCAATCAAGAGGAAACCACCATGCGTTACACCCTTCTCAGCATCGTTCTAGTCTTGGCGGGCATTTGCGGCTGCGGGGCGGGTACCACGGGAGCGGACGGGGCACTGCCCGACGACCTCCGTGATGACGACGGAACCGGCGGCAACGGACCGTGGTTCGATGGCAACGGTGATCCCGTGGATGAGAACCCGGACGTATTCGTGGAGGTTGAACGCTTCACCTACGTCGCGACCACGATCGGCGCCGGCGCAGTCGATCCCTCCGCCGGAACCTTCGAGGGCGGAGAGGTGGTCACCATAACCGCCACCCCCGAGAGCGGCTGGCGCTTCGACCACTGGGAAGGGGATGCGTCCGGAACCGATGCGGTGGCCACGATCGAGATTGAGGGTGATACCGCGATCACCGCCTGGTTCGTCAACATCCCGGGACCGCCCGAAGACGGAGGCGGGACTGCTGAAGGAGACGGGGACGGTGACGACGACGGTGACGACGGCGACGGGGGGACGGAAACCGATCCCGGCAGCGACTTCACCAACGCCGCCATCGTGGACCTCAGCAGCGGATCAGCCACGGTCAACGAGACGCTCGCCCAGGCCAGCGACGTCCACGTGTATGATCTCGGCGACATGTCCCTGGGCGACCGCATTATCGTCAGCTGCCAAGCCGCGGCCGGAAGCCAGCTCGATCCGATGATCGCCCTCTTCGACGCCGACGGGTACCGGGTGTTCTGGAATGACGACGTCAACCTTCTGGGCGGAGACTATGACTCCAGCATCAATGACCTGATCCGCCACAGCAGCGCTCACCACTACCTCGTGGTCACCAGCACGGACTACGAGGAAACCATCGGGGCCTACCGCCTGACGGTCGAACACCAGTCCGACGCAGGCACTCCGCAAGTCAGCGGTCAGACGATTGTGATCGACATCGACGGTCAGGCAAACGTGATCGTGGCGGGGCAGAACTGGGGCAGTTTCGCCGCCCCGGACGCCGCCGCGCTCTCCGCGTCGTTCGCCGGACAGACCGACGCACTGATCCAGGCTATCATCTCCGTGGTGGAGGCAGACTATGCAACCTACGACATGACCGTGCTGACCACGGACGATCCGACGCCTGCCGGAGAATACACGACGGTATACCTGGGCGGCGACAGCGACATGCTCTTCGGGATCGCCGACAATATCGACTTCTACAACGGTGACCAGGACGACAACTGCGTCGTCTTCTTCGAAGCCTTCTCCGGCCTGAGCAACGATCTCACCGCTATGGGGACGGCCATCGGCAACGTCATCAGCCACGAGGTCGGCCACGATCTCGGCCTGATGCACACCACCGATGTGACCGAGCTCATGGACACCACCGGTGCGGGGAGCACTCTACTGGTCGATCAGGGGTTCGGGACCGCGGACGTGTTCGACTTCCCCATCGGGTTCCAGAACGCCCCGCTGCTGCTGGAGGAATCCCTGGGACTCAGCGCACGAATACAAGTGATCGTCGAGGATGGACGCCTGCGTTGTGGTACCTGCGGCGCCACCCTGTACAAGCCGCACGCCCCGGTGACCGCACGCTGACGTGGAGATCGTCCGGCTACACTGATGCAAACACG
>JAAEQG010001130.1 GCA_024231775.1 bacterium | reverse complement strand
GGGGGAAATGGCAAAATCAAAAAGCAGTTGGCTCAAACGGATCGCATCGGGCCTGGCGACCCTTTACGCAATTCTGGTAACGGGATGGTACGTCGCATACATTCTCGTCGGCGACGGTTTCTGGTTACTGGCGATGGGCAACTCATTTGCAGTCTACCTGTTCGCGCCGCTGCCGTTGGCGGCGCTATTGGCCGGGCTGGCCCACCGCCGCGCGACCTGGTTCGCGTTGTTGATCGTGGCGCTATTGTTCCTGGGATTGTTCGGAGGCGACCTGACGCCCCCATCGCCCATAGCCCACGCCGGGGCCACTGCTCCCACCTTGACCGTTATGACTTACAACGTTCTCTACACCGTCACCGACGCCGGGCCGATAGCGGCTAACGTCGCTGGCGCCGGTCCCGATTTGATCGCCTTTCAGGAACTCACGCCGGTGCTGGCACGCCAATTGGAACGAGAAATTGGCGCGCGCTTCCCCTACCGCACTCCGCTGCACGCCGGCGATTGCCGCGCCGAGGTTGCCGTGTGGAGCCGCTATCCGCTCCAGGTCGAAGCGGTGGACGAGGACGTGCGGTGCCGCGTGCGCCAGGTCGTGGTCGATTTCGACGGCCATCCCGTGCGGGTGATTTCCATACACGCCTGGTCCTTTACCGGACTGGATCGGGCCAGCGTGGAACGCAGCTTTCGTTGGCGAGAGGAACAGATCGAGTTGGTGCTCGACACAGTCGAAGGACAACCAGAACCACTCATCCTGCTGGGCGATCTGAACTCGACCCCGACGCACGACGTTTACCGCACGCTGTCCGCGCACCTGGTGGACGCTTTCCGCGAGGCGGGATGGGGCCTGGGCCACACCTTTCCGACGACGGGGGGGCGCTGGTGGCGAGTGCAATATCCCAACCGGTTGGTACGCATCGACCACATCTTTCACTCCGAGCACTGGCGGGCCGAGGCTGCCTGGGTGGGAGAGTGGGACGGTTCCTCTGATCACCATCCTGTCATCGCCCGACTGAGGCTGTCACGCACCGAGTGAACAGACGTTCAACGTTCAGTCGCCGTTAACCTCCCGCAGGCTCTCCGTCTGGGGGAGGTTGTTCGTTT
>JAAEQG010001129.1 GCA_024231775.1 bacterium | reverse complement strand
GATAAGCCCGATGCCGCCTATTTCGAACGAGTTGGCAAACTCTGGGAGGCGAGCTCGCGGCTTAACCCCAGGAAGTTCCCGCGCGGGGTATTCAAATTTAGGACCATCGAAGAAGCCCAGGCCCATCGCGAAAAACTGCTGACCGAACACGTACAGCGGCTGTGGCGAGAACGGGTTGAGAATGGCGAGATCAAAATCGTCCAAAAACCGAAAGCCCGGGGCTGATGAATCCCTGCGAAGGTGAGGAAGGGGCTCGAAAGCCCCGGCTGCGTCCGGCCGTCATCGCGGCTTGGGTCGGCCGAGCAGGCGAGGGATCTTTGATCTTTCCGGCTATCGTAAGAGTAGGGGAGAGTAGGGGCACTGTTCTTCCGGCCAGCCCTGACCCGCCCTCGTCGACGCTGGCTGGGTCGCCGTTTGTGGCGGCCCATGGTGGCTGGCGGGATCGTAGGGCCGGCGTGGGATAAACAGTGTCCCCTGCTCTCCTGCGGGCTACACTCTCTCCTTCGCCTGCCACCTGCATCGCCTTGTCCAGCCAGCTCATCGCGGCGGTGAGATCACCTGCGTCGCCGCGGGGCAGTGAGAACAGCAACAGACGACCAGACGCCAGACGACTTGACGCTTTAACGTCAAGACGCTAAAATGTCGGAATGGAACAGCCCATCAATCGCGCCACTCAAACAGCCTCCCACCGAGCCACCGTCTACTTCGATGCCGACCTGCACCGAGCGCTGCGTTTCAAGGCGGCGGAGACCCAAAGCTCGATCTCGGAGCTGGTCAACAAAGCCATTCGTCTGAGCCTTGCCGAAGATGCCGAGGACCTGGCCGCTTTTGAGGAACGTCAGCATGAGCCCAACCTGTCCTTCGAGGCAGTCGTCCAGGATCTCAAGCGTCGTGGCAAGTTATAGGGTTCAGATTAGGGACTCGGAAAGAAATAATCGTCCCAAGATCGCGTTCAGATTTAGGTGAGATTTGGCCGGTCCGATTGAGCGAAACCGCAGGCGTAGCCTTGTTTGCTGCGCCCCCCTCCCTCGACCCCGGCTCGCGACCCTGCACCACCCACCCTGCCCCCCGGGTTTCGGTTGAGGATTTCGCGATTGAGGATCGGCCGAAGATCGCCTGAAGCTGGGCGCTTGATTGGATGATTATTTTTTTCCGAGTCCCTTAAACCGTCAGCGGCGAAAGAGATCGAGGCGTTGCCCCGCAAGGACCGGCAGCGCGTTGTCGGTCGGATCGCCAGGTTGAGCGACGCCCCACGACCGCCCGGCCACGAAAAACTATCGGGGCAGGAGCGCTACCGCGTTCGTCAAGGAAACTTCCGCATCGTCTACGAGATCGAGGACAGGATCCTCACCGTCCTGGTCGTCAAGGTTGGCGACCGCAAGGATGTCTACCGCTAGCACAGACGGGACCAGGAAAGGACTCACTCTCTCTTCGATCCCGGAGCCGCCAGAGCGCGCAGGCATCGACCCAGAAGATGACGATGCGGGTGCGGCTCCGGCAGATCACGAGCCAGGCGATCGTGCTGGCCCC
Organism: bacterium; assembly: GCA_024231775.1. Classification (GTDB taxonomy): domain Bacteria; phylum Planctomycetota; class Phycisphaerae; order UBA1845; family UBA1845; genus JAAEQG01. The sequence goes on along the minus strand of JAAEQG010001129.1, from coordinate 1,449 downwards.
AGATCTCTGCCCTCGTCTGATCACCCAGCTCCTCGGTGCAACCCTCGACCAAATCAGGTTGCGCGCCGTCATGTAGCTGGTTCCCGGTGGTTGACAAATGGTTGACGCCGACGTAGCATCGAACTATGGTCGCCACCGCGGATCACCTTGATGTCCTCCTGACTGGCCCCGGCGCCCGGGTTCCCATCCCGGCATCCTGGATGCGCCCCTACTCCCCGCGGACGGTCGCAGGAAACGCAGTGGGATCGCTGCGCTGCCTGCCTGAACTGACGGTGGTCGAGGCCGACGAGCCGAGCACTGTTCTCGAGCGCGCGGGCTTCCTCAACTCCCTCGCGGCCCAGCATTCGAAGACACCCGGCCCGTCGAAGATCCTGTTCGTGTTCAAGGCGAAGAAGTCGACGATCGACGCCAAGAACCTGTCAGAGGTCCTGGTGTTTTTCAGCCGGTTCGCTGATGTGGACTTTGCTCGGGGAGCGGACCAGGCGGCCTTTGCGCTCCAGGAAGCTCTTGCCAAGCTCCTTGTTCTGAGGACTCGGTCTGCGCGGGCTGGTTTGACGCCGGATCCTCTCGGCAATCTCGCCAGCGTGATCGCCGAGACCGCTGGGCTCAGGGCGAAGTCTGGCCGGCTATCGGCTCAGAAGGTTGCCGCCGCGTTCGGTTCATCGGTCGCGGGGCTGGCGAAGCTGCTCGGCAGGTCGCGGCAGGCGGTGTCGAAGAGCCCCGACGCCGAGTCGATTCAGGTGGACCTGGCGCCTTTCACCCGCATCGCTCGGCTCCGGACAGTGCTCTCGGACGATGATTTTCGGGCCTGGCTCAATCTGCCCAACGAATATTTGGACGCCCGTTCGCCGTGGGCGGTTATCCGCAGTGGAAACGTGGAGGCAGTCGCTGAGCTGGCCGAGGACATGCTCAGCGGGAGCCCGGCGTGATGCCGGAGCCTGCGCCGAATCTGGAGGCCCTCCTCGCGAAGGCCGCCACGCGACGCATGCGACGACGCCTCTTCCGGTGCGTACCCGTCCCCCCACCCACCCGGCAGGCGGGATGCCTACCCCACAACTCGTCTCCCCACCCGCGCTAATGGTATTCCTGCGTGGACCCTTGTCCATGGGATTCATCCGACAAGCCTGCCAAGGACCTGGGGCAGGTCCTCATGCTGGTCCGGACCGATGCTCTCCCAACGCTCGCAACGTTCCGCCCAGCGCGGACGCACCTCCCGTCCGGGATACTGCACAAAGAGGGCCCGCAGATGGGAGGTCTCGCCTGCGTCCGAGGCCTCGGCGCCCCACCACGGATGGGTCAGCAACACGACCACCGGCTCGGTGGCGCCGCCCCGGAGAAAACCGCGTAGGCGCTCGGCCGTGGTCATGACCCGGGCAGGGTCGGGACGGTTGAGCGTGCGTAGGGTGAAGAGCTTGAGCAGGTCGGCGGGGTCGTCGAGCAGATGAACCG
>JAAEQG010001128.1 GCA_024231775.1 bacterium | reverse complement strand
TCCACCGCCTCCTGCTCCAGCGAGCAGCGAGGTACGTAGACGTGCCCAGATCGGGCCTGCTCGTTCAACACGTAAAGGACGCCTGCCTCAATGCGGTTGGGGTCATCCACCTCGACGCCCATTGCACGGGCCACGTGGTCCGCCCGCTTGAACCCGATCCCCCTGATCTCGGTCAGACGGTACGGGTTTTGTCTCAAGATGGTCATCGCATCCGCTCCAAACGCTTGATGGATACGCGCTGCCACACGAGCCGAGATGCCGTACTCGTGAAGTGACATCATCAGCCGCCCCAGGCTGCGATGCACGCGCCACGATTCGGCGATGGCGGTAGCACGCCCCTCGCCGATGCCGCCTACCTCTACCAGCCGCTGCGGTTCTTCGTCCAGCACCCGCAGCGTGTCCGGCCCAAAGTGTCTCACGATCAGCCGCGCCAGCACAGGCCCGACGTTTTTGATCAGGCCCGAACCCAGGTAGGCCGCGATCCCCTCCTCTGTCTGGGGAACGACGATCTCGTGCTCCTCGATCTGGAATTGTTTCCCAAAGCGAGGGTGTCTCGTCCATTTCCCGCGCAGGACCAGGTCCACACCTGGCGCTACCTCCGGCAGCACGCCGGTGGCCGTGGCGATCACCCCGCTGGGCTCCTCGATCTTGACGACCGTGTAGCCGTTTTCGGGGTTGCGAAAGACGACTTTTGCCACACTTCCCTTGATTTCGTTCATCGATCTATCCTCCGGTTGTTTTCGTTGGGGCAGGAGGACGGACCGGACCCCCGTGCGGGGGAAAGGTCAATCCCCCTGCCGGGGTTGTTTTCGGTTTAATGCTTCACTTTGCTTCATACACGCCACCGGCGGCAAAGACCTCTCCGGCCTCGACCAGTTCGGCGGCGTGCAGCTCGAAGAATTTCCTTCTCAGCGACTTTAGCCACAGAGTTGCCGTGTACGTCTGGCCCTTGTACGGAATGCCGGGCGACCGTATCCAGGTTTTGCGCAGGTACCGGCAGCCGACCGAATTCCAGAAAGCCCGCGCCTCCCTGTTGTACCAGTCGGAGGGTACGACGACCCACTGGCCGCCGATGCCGTCCGGTTCCAGATACGGCCCGGACTGCATCCGGTCGTACTTGGCCCGCGCCCGCATCCGTCG
>JAAEQG010001127.1 GCA_024231775.1 bacterium | reverse complement strand
TTTTCACAATGCGCCCAGGCGCCTAAGTTTTGTTGGGTTTCGCTTTCTTCGCACCGTTTGACAAGTTTTGCCGACGCCTCTTAAAGAGCGGAGAGGTTTCGAATTTCAAGGCGTCAATCCGCTCTACCCAACCTACGATAGAAGCCGGACTCCAGCCCGCGGGCAAAATTTTTGGTGTATTTCAATTGATGTAATCACTTGATTTACAAACGAATTTCGAAACTGCATTCCCATTTGGGAAACTTTTAATTCAATATACAATTGCTCACGCTGACGTCTAAAACACTCGAGACCAACGAGGTTAAAAATTGCCGACGAATTGACGAATCCCATACGGGCACTCTCTATTTACGACGAATTCCCATGGCAGACCCAAGGCCTGGGGTGATGAAAACTGGCGCGAATATTGCATAATAACTAAAGAGGCTTCGTGTTTTTGCCGATAACATTAGATGGTGGACATTTCACGGGAAGTCCGAGAAACCTGTTCCACACAATATGGCGCATCAGGCAAAAGACGCCTTGCCATATATTGTAGTTCGCCTTCAAATTTACGACTTATTGCGAACCCGTCAAATCGTTGGCGCATAGCGCTTGGCACTTGGCGCATGACGCATTGTGCTTGATCGTTTGGAAAAATTACAGATTATATCCGGTGGATGTAAAGAAAGGCGCGGCGCATTGTGGAGTGGATGAAAGGGATGGACATAGGACGAAGGTTGGCGCGGGGAAAGAATGGCGTTTCAGCACCGGGAGCCGGCGCCCGCGGAGGTGAAAACAAATCCATGCGTCTCCGAAATCGCATCTCCTGGTGGATTCCGGCCGTGCTGCTCATCCTCCTTCTTTGGACTCCCCCGGCCCTGGCGCAGCCGGTTCCATCGGCCTCCCTGACCGTGGGGGCCGAGACCTGGCTGGGCGAGGATTTCACCTTCACCGCCTCCTTTGAAAACACCTCCGGGGTTGCAACGGACGTGGGGTACGGCCCCTTCATCGACCTGGTCTTTCCCCTCAACGGGGCGGACGGGGCCGCCGGGACCGACACGGCCGACGGCATCGACTTCGCGAGCGCCACATACCTTGGGTCCGCGGTGACGGCCCTGTCGTTTGTTTTTCCCGATGACGACGGCGGCGGGCCCGGGACCACGGGATGCGTGGACCACCCCTACGCCACGGACGTGACCCACGCGCCCCTCCAGGTGTGCGGGACCGCGGGGGACAAGCTGGTGGTCCTGCAACTTCCCTTCGGCTCGGTGGTGAACAGCCAGCCCGTCATCGAGGTGACGGTGAACGCCAGCCTGAGCAACCTGGCCGATCTCGGGACCGCGCTCACCATCCGACGACGGGGCGGGTTCCAATTCGGCGCCAACCCACTGGACGACCCCTGCTGCGACCCCTCCATCGTGAATCCCGTTGCAACCGACAGCTCCACCTGGCCCGGCGAAGCAACCACCCCGACGCTCGCCAGCCTCCGAAAAACCTACGGCGGCCCGGAAAACGAGACCGCGACGGGCCCCAACTACCCCGGCGCCTACACCATCTCCGTGGACATCGCCGACGGCCAGACCATCACCGATCTCGACGTCACCGACCTTTTGCCCAACAACATGGCCTTCCTGAGCGTGGACTCCACCACCCCCTCCGGCGCCGGGGTCACGACCACCGCCACGCCCACCGTGGGCGCGCCGGCCAACCCGCCCAATAACGAACTCACCGTCAACTTCGCCGCGGTCACCGGCGGGCCGGGCCAGAGCGACGTGGTGGTCGTGTTTTCCTATTTCATTCACCAGTACGACGCGGACGGCGCCCCGGTGAACGACCCGGGCTCGGGAGACGACGCCTCGGCCGAGGACAACGCCTCCATCCTGGGAGACTGGAACCCCATCGACGTCCGGGACCAGCCCGCGCCCGCGGACAACGTGGACCTGGATCCGCCCGGGGCGGAGCACACCCTCTCCCCTGAATCGATCACCGTTCAAAAGTCCGCGGCCATCGCCGTGGACAACGGCGTCGCGGGCGCCTCGCCGGGGGATGTGCTGGAATACACGGTGAATTTCCAGATCTCCGACTTCTTCGCCTTCGACGGTGTTGTCATCACCGACGTTCTCTCCGACGGCCAGCACTTTGACCAGACCTTCACCCCCACCCTGTCGGTCACCGAGCACGGCGTCGACTCCAACGGAGACATGGACGCGGCCAATTTCACGGAGTCGCCCAACTGGACGCCGGCCGATCCCGGGCCCAACGACGGAACCACCACCATCGAATTCCGGGTCTCGGACGAGCTGGTCGACCGCGCCCTGGACAAGGATCTGCCCGGGGGATGCGTTCCCCAGGGCGGAACCGGGGGAGGGGCGCCGGACTGCGTCGTGGAGAACAACGGCGCCACCACCGGCGTGCTGGTGTTCCGGGCCGTGATCCAAGAGGATTTCACCGACGACTTCCCCTCCGGCGACTCCTCCGTGGACCAGGGCGACGCGCTGAACAACACGGTCACCGCGGCGGGAGACATCCTGGTCGTGGCCGACCTCTCCGCGGCCGGGGCCGGCGAGGACGACGGCAGCTCCGCCTCCGTGACCATCACCTTCGGCTCCTTGCAGAAGAACATCTACGCCATCAACGGCTCCACCACCCTGCCCTCTCCCCTGGCGATGTCCCCCGGGGACGAGGTGACCTACCGCGTCCGCTACACCCTTCCCTCCAGCGACTTCGAGGATCTGACGCTCACCGACTACCTGCCCCTGCCGGTGTTCGACGCCACCGAGGTCATCGCTTTCGACGACGTGCTCAGCGCCGCGGCGCCCGCCGCGGGGCGGGCCAAGTTCGGACCGGACGACACATTCCGCGCCCTGGCCGGCGGGGGGAGCGGGGTCCCGGGCCTCTCCACCTCGACCAACGCCAACAGCGTGATCTTCACCTACGGCACGTTCGACGATCCGGCCAGCACGGCCACCGAGATCGACATCCTCTTCACCGCCACCGTGAGCAGCGAGCCCTTTGCCGACGATCTCTTTCTCACCAACCAGGTGCGCGCCGAGGAGGGAACCACCAACGCCTCGGGCCAGACCCTGGACGCGGTGCATCAGATCACCCTGCGCGAGCCCTATCTATTGGTCACCAAGGGGGTGGTGGGCGTGGACAATCCCGACGGGGTGTTCGATCCGGTCGACACCGGCCCCGCGCTCCCCTTCGGATCCGACGATCTGGTGACGAGCCCCGTGGACAGCAACGTCTCCGAGGTGGACGCGGGCGACGTGTTGACTTTCGCCATCACCATCGAAAACGACGGGGGCTCCGGGGCCTTCGACGTGGTGGTGAAGGATACGATCCCCGCGGGATTCGCCATTCCCGGCGGCGGCATGAACCTCTCCATCGTCAAAGGCGACAATAGCGCCATCACCTACTCCCTGCCCGGCGGCGGCGGCGCGGCGCCGGCGGATCTTTTCGGCGCCGGCCTGGAGCTGGACGACTCCGCGGGCCAGCCGGTGTGCCAGCCGGCCCACCCCACGGACGGCTCCAACATCGTCTACATCACCTACGATCTGGAAATCGTCACCGCGGAGGCGGTTCCCGGCGCCGTGATCGCCAACCTGGGCGGGGTGACCCAGTACGGCGGCGCCGACGGCGACGGGGCCGCCAACAACCACGCGGACGATCCCGCGGTCTTTTCCGACGACGCCGAGGCGACCATCGGCGGTTCGCCCACCATCCTGAAGGAAATCACCGCCACCAGCGAGGCCTTCACCACCCTGCCCGAGGCGGCCCTCGGCGAAACCATTACCTACTCGGTGACGATCACCGTGCCGGAGGGGCAATCCCCCTCGGTCACCCTGGAGGACGCGGTGGACGCCGGCCTGACCATTGTGAGCGTGGACAGCATCACTCCCCACGCGGATCTGTCCACCAGCCACGCCGGCGGCTTTGCCGGGGTGATAACCGACGCGGTCATC
>JAAEQG010001126.1 GCA_024231775.1 bacterium | reverse complement strand
GTGCTGTGGAAGCAACCGCGCCACTCGCCGCCCCACATCGCCGCCTGTTGCCATTACTATCAAGATCGCAACGAAGCGTCATACCGAAGCCGACGAAAACGCGGAAGACGCTTGAAGAGAAAGTAGCGCTGCCATACTAGAGAGTCGATTCCCCCCGGCCTGCGAAGGCATGTGGCCTTGAGTTCCGGCTTGGCCGCGCGAGTTGGCCAGGCGCTTGGGAATATGCTGCCGACCGCAGCAAGGGCGAGAAGGATTCCGTGCGGATGATTCACGACACGCCGACATGCCGAATTCGGTGGCCGATTCCATAGCCAGAGTTGCGGAAGCTGCAAGCAACCTCCGCAAGATGGGCTTCGTTGCTTAATTCTAGCCTGTTTTGCGTTGTAATAAAGAAAAGGCCTTTTCGAATCGCGGAGCGGACACGCCGATCCTACGTCGCAGCTTAATCTTGCGCCGTTTTGTGTTATAATATAGTGAAGGGGTTTTAGCATTCACTGTCCCCCTTCGGCACGTAAACATCTCTTCTCTCGACAACGCCGCGGGCTCTTCACGGCTTATATGCTTTCGTATCCACCAAACGGTCATCTGCGATAAGTAGACAGTAGCCCACGTTCGATGTCCTCCCACGCATATGGGGTTCGGTACGTGCGGCGCCATTCCTCGCGCCTGGTTTCGTCGCCGGGCCGGCTGCAGGTGCAGGAAATCGCGGCTCGCGTGTAGCATCCACTTCCAGTCGGATGGCGGAAGAGCATTTCGCTACCGCCCGAAGGACAAAGGACCGCCGCAGATGACGCACCGATTTCAATGAAGTCAACGTGAGCTCAGGCACGGAGGGATCAAGCCCACGCCGATACGTCCTCCTTCAATCGTGGTGCTCTTTGGAGCACCTGGGGGAGCTTGCGTCCGCGTGAACGCTAGATCTCGATCACACTGAAAAGCACTGATTAGGTTGCCCCGCATCGGGCGGGGACCGTCGTTTTCGAACGACCGTCCCCGTCATGGGGACGGTCTGTCCTTACCGAAAGGAGCGTCCCCTCATGTCAGCAGTCCCGCAACCGGTTCCCGATCAGCATCAACCTCCCAACAAGACAGATTCAGCAATTCACGCAACATTCCTGAGGTACCTGCCCGCCGTCGCGACCCATGCATCCATCAAGTTCCGCCACCTCCCCGAACACGACCGCGAGGAGATGATCGCCGAGGCCACGGCTGCGGCCTTCGTCAACGTGCATCACGCCACACGCAGCGGCAACGGCCACCGGCTAAAACCCTCGACGGTGGCCCGCTTCGCGACCCTGCACGCCCAGGACGGTCGGCACGTCGGCGGCAGCGCCGACAGCAAGACCGATGTGATGAGCTACAAGGCCCAGCGTCTGCGCGGTTTCAGGGTGGTCGGCCTGCCGTGGGACAGCCAACACGTCTACGATTGCCTGAAGGACCCCAGCTCGCCGGTTTGGAGGCAGGTGTTGCTGGAGGACAAGAACACGCCCGTGCCGGATCAGGTCGCATTTCGCATCGACTGGAGCAGCTTCCTGCGACAGCAGCACGACCGCACCCGCAAAGCCCTGGCCATGCTCGGCGAGGGGTACAAGCAGGTCGAGGTGGCCGATAGATTGGGCGTGACGCCGGCGGCGGTATGCCAGCGAGTCAAGAAGGCCGAGCGCGAGTGGATGAACTTGCAGGGCGTCGACATGAACAACAGCCGGCCGGAGCCGGCGCAACGAGCGTACCAATCGAGTTGAACCGAGGCTCCTCTTCGGACTGTCCCAGATTCCGAGCCCCCAGGCGTTGGCGTGGGAACGTGTCCACTTCGCACCTGGTGGCCCCGCTGGCCGACGATGCAAACCGGTCCAACATCCACTGCGCAGCTTTGTCCCTGTCGAAGGAGAGTCCGCCATGAGCCTGCTGGAAAGCCTGATGGAGTGGTTGTTCGGCCGGCCCAGGCGGTCGGAGAGCGTGCGGTCGCATCGGAAGCTACAAGCGTTTGGCCCGCGGTGGTCGAGACGCCGTCCCCGTCAAATCCAACGGTACGCCAGAAGGCGGCCTCGACGCACCTGATGTCCCGGCCAAGCTGGAAATCAGGTGTGACACACACCGAGACCCGCTGCTTGCTCAGGTTTGCCAGTCGGTCTCCTTCAGTCTGCCGGCGAATCCCAAGTCATAGCGGCCCTGAGTGCGCATCCACATCACGGCACTGCGATCCTCCTTCACGCCTTCTTTCTCGATTCCCTGGTCTTCAAGATAAGGAGAGTGCCTTGGACAATCGTCCCAACAGTAGGCGGCGTCTGCCGCCGCGAACACCGCAGGATCCCTTCGAGTTCTGGCTCTGTGCGTTCAACGACCTGATCGTCGAACCGTTCGCCGCGCTTGGTCGCACCGCGCTGCAGGTCATGCACGGCGGCGACGATCAGCAGACAGCGAAACGCCGCCGGCGAAGTGGTCGCCGCCGACGCAGGAACCGCCGATGAAGTCCGGCAACCAGTTCCTGGGCCTCGTCGGAATCGCGTTCGCCACACTCGTCGTGTACCACGTCGCTCCGTGCGGCGCCATTACGATGACCGGTGTTCTTCTGACCATTCTGGTGCTGCTGAGCTCACCATTCCGTCGTCGTTGATCCGGTCGATCACCGGCTGACGCGACCGGTCGTTCATCAATTCCAACCTCAAACAGAAACGTTAACCCGTGCCGCCCGGGGCCTGCGCGCCCCGGGCGGCCGGAGGAATACCCATGAAAGGGGGTATCCACTTCGCTCTCGCCACTCCTATTCCCGTGGCTTCTGGTCGACGAGCTGGCGATACGGTACGGGCTTGACTTGCACAGCCTGTTCAAGCAATCGATAGAACAGAAGGCCACGAGCTCGGGAGTGTCGACGATTGAAGCGGAACGTGAACTCGTCGAGGTAGTAGTCCAAGTGCTTGTCGCTGACAGAGCCTTGGTGCGTGCCGAGGATCCAACGCTTCAGAAGCGCAGCAACTCGGTGCACTCGCGGCATGAGCTCGTGGGCGAGTTCTTCACTTCGGCTGATGTTGGTGACCTTGTGCGTGTAGCCCTTGGCTTTGATGCCGTTGTAGCCGCTCCAGCCGTTGGTGTGGACTGCCGACCCAGGCTGCACGGCCTCACGGACGAAGGAAATCAAGCTGCTGGCGGATACGTTTGGGATTCGCCGGAGGCGGACACGCCCGATGCCTCGTCCATTCTCCTCCGCCGCGATCACCACAATGCTCTTGGTCTCCGTCTGTCTTCCGGATACGCCCTCTTCAGAGCTGCCAACGTACGTCTCATCGACCTCGATACACCCGCTGAGACGGTTTCGCGCCGGTCGCACCATTGCACGCCGCATCTTGTGGAGCCAGGCCCATGCTGTCTGATAGCTCCCCAAGCCCAAGATGCGCTGGAGACCCAAGGCGCTCCCTCCGAGCTTCTGATTCGTCACGAACCACATAGCCTGAAACCACGTTCGTAGCGGCTTGCGCGTACCTTCGAAGACCGTTCCCGCAATCGGAGACGTTTGCCGCTGACATGTGGCGCAACGAAACTGCCCTCTTGCCGTCATCCAAGCCTTGCTCCCTTCACAGGCTGGGCAGCGGAAGCCGTTCGGCCAGCGGAGTCTTCGTAGGTAGTCGATGCATGCTTCCTCAGACCGGAACCACTCGTCGAACTCCTGAAGCGTTCGCGGGTAGTCCACCCCACCAACTGGATAGCGATCTTCGTCCACAGCAGCAGCTTACGCCAGCGAGAGCGAAGTGGATACCCCCCTTTTGACAAAACCAGGGTGCGCTCGTCATTCTGGAGGAAGCTTTGAGGCGTAGATGGAGATAGCACATGACGCCAACCGAGCTTGAGGATTTGCTGGGTCGCGGAGCTTACGACGACCTTTGCATGGGGATCGCGTGCGAGGCCAAACACGATGCCAACGTGTGGGCGGACGAGTTGAGCCGTCTTTCGCCAGCCGCCAAGCCCAACAAGAGAAGAGGTGAGGCGCTGGACCCCCAATTGAACTCGGTGCTGGCATTGCTCGCCATGCTTCCGAGAATCCAACATTGGCACGACGACCAATGCACTCAGCACTTCACCAGGCGCCCACCAGAGCCGGCCGTAGTGCTCGAGGCGCTCAAGCGGTTCTTGGATAGTCAGGACGATGTCGCCAGCCTGGCACTTTGCCGAAGGCTCGCCGTTGATGCCCTGCTCTGCTGGATGGAGAACTGCAGCTGGAGCGCCCGACGCACGATCGGCGTCGAAGTAGTGTTCGGCAGGCCGTCTGAGATCATGGCGCATGCTGAGGACATGACGCACTACCTGCACCGTCACTATCACATTGTGACTGACGAGAAAGGCGGTAACCATGCCGATTCGTGAAAAGAACAGCGGATTGGCCCTCCTGCGCAGGAGCTCGGAAGATCAACCCAATTCACTGCAGACGCAGGTTGCCTGGGCACGGCGTGCAGCCGATCAGGAGGGCGTGCTGTTCAGCGGCGACTTGACTGATGTAGATGCCGCCCTCCGTAACCGCGCGAACAGAACGAAGAGTCTGCGCCTCGACATCAGCATCACCGGGGCGGATCGGACCCGGCCGGGCCTTCAGGCATTTATCGACGACGCGATCAACGATCCCACCATATCACACGTGTTCGTCTTCAAGCGCGACCGGCTCGCAAGACCGGAGGATCCGCTTGAGGCGATCATCATCGAACGTCAGCTCACCGCTGCCGGTGTAACTATCGTCTTCAGCGATCGCAGGCTCACCCCATCGCCATCTGGCGAAACCGATCTCAGTGCGTCGATCATGTCGCTCGTCGACTACCACGAGAGCGGTCAGTTTCTCAAGACCCACGCCGAGCGCGTACTTCTCACCCAACGCCGATTGGCCGAGCAAGGCTTTTGGACAGGCGGCCGCGCGTCGTATGGCTTCGAACGGGCATTGCGCCTACCGAACGGAGAGATCGAACCGCTGCCCTCCGGCCGGCACGTACGCCAGGCAGGTTGCCATGTGATCATCGTACCGCACGACTGGACGAAGATCGCTGTTTGGGTACGCATCCTTGATCTGGCCGACGCGGAGTGGGGGAACAAGCGGATCGCAACTCTGCTCAACGCAGAAGGCATACCCTCACCCGACGCGGGCCGGACACGCCGCGACCATGGCGTGCCGCATCGAGTGAGCGGCCTGTGGCATGCCAACACCGTGAAGCACTTGATCGAAAACCGCGCGATTCTTGCGATGCTGGACTATGGGCGCCGGTCAGAGGGACGCCATCGCCGGCTGAGCAGCGACGGTGTCCGGGCACTTAGCGACGATGATCGCTGCGATGACCGTAGGGCCAAAGCGATTCTGAACGATCCCAGCCTGATTATCTCCGCTGCGTTGCCGTTTGACGCACAGTACGACGCGGATAAATGGGAGGGCATCCAACAGAAAAGAAGAACTCGAGCCAGCAGCCAGCGTGGTGTCCCTCGTGCTCGCGACCTGGGACGCTACCCGCTCAGCGGTCGGACCATCGACCTGACGGACGGATGCGGCTATCCAATGTACGGTCGCCCTCATGGCAAGCGGTCGGTTCTCGTCTGCGGCCGATACATGAATTCCAATGGCAAGCGGTGCAACAACAACTCGGTCGATGCCGAGGCGGCGCTGACGTTCGCGTTGTCCACGCTGCGCCAGATCGTCGCCATGCACGGCGGCCGCCCACAGATCGAGCTGCTTCTGCGGGACCGCATTCAGCAACCTGCCTCGTCGCCAGGAATCGAAGCCCACAAGCAGACGGTTGGTCGGCTCGAAGTGGCATTGGAAGCCTTCGACGAGAAGATTGCCGGTGCTCAGCATCGTCTGGCGACCGTCGCCGACGATTTGGTTGAAGACGTTTCCGCCGCGCTCCGAGACTTGAAGGAAGACAGGAGGCAGGCTGAGCAGCACCTCGCCGAAGAGCGCCGCCGAGTACCGGCTCCGCCAGCCGATCCCGAAGAGGAGATCCAGGCCGCCATGGACCTGCTGGAGGCGGTGCAGACCGACTCCGCTGCCCGGCGTGAGTTGACCGGGCTGCTGCGCAAGCTCAACCTCTGGCTGGGACTGGAGTTCACCGAGGCGATCAAGGGCAAGAAGCGCCGGGTCCGCAAACTCGTTGGAGGCGTCCTGACGTTCGATGAAGATAACCTCCCGACCCCACCGTTCGGTCGCGACCGGGTACCGGACGACGGGCATGACCGCGACCTGACGAATCATTCTGAGGATCAAGTAGAGTCGAAAGGAGGGCAGGATTCCTACGAGGGAGAGGAACGAAGCGGTCCGAATACCGCCCGCCGTGGGGTGGGCGGCAATGTTGAACGCCGCCGAGAGGGCGTTTCGTTCACAAATATGAATCGGGGCGACTGGATTCGAACCAGCGACCTCCTGCTCCCAAAGCAGGCGCTCTGCCAGGCTGAGCTACGCCCCGGTTGACCATGACCCATTGGAATGAAACCGCCGCCTGATGTCAACGGAGCGCCATCCCCTACGCGACCGCAGGGCCTAGGAGCCCGTTCTCGGCTGGCTGCCCGTTCAGCAGGTTTCGGTATATGGTCCGGGTCTGGTCGATGCAACGGCGGACGCTGAACATGTCGTAGGCCTGAGCACGGGCGGTATCGGTGAGTGAGCGCCACTCGTGGCGGTGGCCTAGGGCTTCCGCGACACGCATAGCCAAGCGTTTGGGGGAGTCGGGCTTGATCAAGAAGGCGCTGTGACCGTGGGCCAACAACTCGGCAGCGCTATGGGTTGCGGTGGCGATGATCGCCACGCCGGCGCCCATGGCCCAGGCGAGCTCGGTCGTCGACCGGTCATCCCCAGACGGGGCCAAGAGTATGTCAGCGGTGGCGATCAACTCCTCCGTGCGATACCGGTCGCCGAGGAACAGAGGCACATGGGTCTGCCGCAGGGCGCCAGCCAGACGCTGCAAACGGGAGGTCTCCCTAGTCTCGCCCGGCAGGAGCAGGCGGATGTCGGGATCGAGGAACGAGCGCACAGCCGTAGCCCAAAACGCGCTGAAGCGGGCTTGATCTTTGCACGGGGCTGGAATGCTCAGCAGGGCCAGCGTCGTAGGCGAGAGCCCCAATTCGCTGCGAAGGTCCGATGCCCGGGTCCGGTTGACCGCGGCGAAGTCGACGCCGGGGCGCAGCAGGACCAACGTATCGGCGCCCACCCCCCGCTCCAGCAAACACCGCCGCACGATCTCGGTGGCGCAGAGCAACACAGGAGGCTGGGCAGACCGACCAGCCTGCAGCAGCTTGGCGTACTTGTGCGCCACGGTCGGCTCGAACACGGAGCTGACCACCCGGGCGACACCCTCTGCTGCGGTCAGCGTGACCCGAGTTGCCGATTGGCCCCATGCGTGAACCAGATCGATTCGGCGCCGGACCAGGGTGCGACGCAGCTCCGGAGCCGCCAGGAAGTCCAGGCGAAGTCGGTTGGCGATCACTACCCCGCGATGGTCGACGAGGTTTCCCTCGGTGCTGCGTGGTCCCAATGACGCAACGTGCTGCTCGAACTCGTGTTCCGGCAACCGATCCAGCAACTGGTTCAAAGCCACTCGCTGATCCCAGGTGAGAGCAGCATCGATGAAATGGAGCACTCGCACCGGGGGCATCACCGTCGGTCCCCACACGGGTTATGCGGGAGTACGCACTGCATCAGCCGTGCCCGCGCAGGTCTAGTCTTCATCGTCCTGGAACGAATGATCGTAGAAGAGCTTGGCGATATCCTTGGCCAACTGACGAGCCAACTCTCCGGCGATAGCGTCTTTGGTCCGCAGGCTGGTGACCTTGTTGGAGGTGAGTTGAACCGCAACCGGTTTACCCTCCCGGTTGACCGGCCAGAGGCGGACCTTGTGACGGTCCTTCCGCTCATTGGGGTCAATCACCCGAATGGTCACTGACAACGAAGCCGCGTGCGTCGTGTCGTGGATTTCCTCCTCCGCGTAGAAGGCCTTTACCTCCAGCCAAAGCACCTGATCGGCGCCGAGCAGCCTTCCCACCTGGTTGCACTTCAGCTCGTCGAAATCCGGGTGGGTCCTTCGGTAACGCTTCACGGACTCCGGGGTGATGATCTTCTCGGCGGCTTCGTGCTCCAGCAGCTCTTTGGACAGTTCCTCGGCGATGCGGTCTCGGGCAGGTCCCCAGGTGAGTCGCTCATCAAGATCGTCCACCAGGATCAAGAGCGAACCAGGGGCCAGGGTGTACTCCGCTTCGATGGTATGCAAACGCCCGGCGCCCATGAAGTACAGCAGTCCCCCCGCCTGGGCTCCACATCCCGCCAGTGCAGCCGTGAATGGTACGAACCACATCAGCCTGCACCAGGAGTGCGTACCCAAGGAGGCGCGTCGAGTCGACGGCTCTCTCCGGTTCCTCCTCGCCCGCTGAGGCGCGCGAATACCGCTTCTAGTACTCTTCCTCATATTCGTAGAACTTCCTGGCGACTTCTTCGGCAAAGAGGAGATAGGCGCCTTGGCGCACCTGTGCGGAGTTGGCCGACGTGAGCAGGGCACCGCCCTGCGCTGGGAAAAACACGTGCACCGGTTTCAGGTGGTGAATCTGCGGTTCGTCGGGATCGGCGGTGAGGTTGTGAACACTGACGGAAGCTTCGATCTCGGCGCGCAGGTAATCCGGAGCATCAGGATCGCGGATCTGAAACTGCAACAGCTCCAGGTAGATCACCATCTCTGCGTCGAACTCGCGACCGACGACCTGCGGATCGGGGGAGCCGTCCAGGGTTCGCTCGCGATAGTCCTCGACCAGCGCGGGATCGACCAGTTCGGCGCTTCTTAACTCGACAGCCAGCTTGTCATGCACGTACATAGCCAGCTCCAGTTGCACGTGCGGGTAGTCAAAGAGGGTGGCGGGGTCCGCCCACACCAGGATCAAGCTGCGTGCGTCGGGGAGCTTGTCGTACTCCGGAGCCACCTTCTTCTTGGGGTTACTGATCAGGGCTATCGGAATGAGGAGATTACATCCACCGGAGACGAGCACGAGTCCGCTGAGTAATATCGCGAGTGCGAGTCCGGGGCGCGGATGAGTCATAGTAGTTGCTCCGTGGTCAGCCGATTCCGCTGGAGGTCATGACTGCGTAACCACCACGCCGATGCGGTACGCCCACGCCGCCAGTACGACGACAACACACCCCAGCACCACGCGCCCGGGCGGTACGCGATACCAGTTTACCGCCCATCTGCGCCCGGTGACAACCGTGGCGGCGCTCAGCATTGCGAGTGCGCCCACCGCCAGCGCCGCCAGCCATCCCGCCGGCTGAGCGCGGAGGGCAGCGCCCCACTGGCCTCGAACCGTGTGGGCGAAGGCGGTGGTCATTCCGCAGGTTGGGCAGGGGATACCCCAGACTACCATCGTGCTGCACGGAAGCACCCCAAGTTGGGTGTGCGTCCCCGTACCGCTCGGATCGGGTTTTAGCCATCCCGCAACGCCCAGCAGCCCCACGCAGGCCAAGCCAACCATCCCCGCCGAAATGCGCGACCGGCGCCCGATGTGCGGAACATGGATAAAGACCGGCCCCAGGACATGCTCGCCACGGGCGGCGGGCGGATCTTCCGGACTGGTCCCCATCGCGTCGATGGACAAACCGACAGCGTTGAGTCCGCCAAGGTGGGCTGGTTTGGTTTTTCGCCACGAAGTCGCCACGCGGCGAGCTTACGAAGGCGGCATGGGGTGGTCAAGCGGCGGCGGGGTCTGGTCGTTCAACCTATGTGCGGCCGATCCGTGGCTTGGCAGAACAGGCGTTCTCATCCGGCGCGGTGTTGTCTCCAGGTGTACTTGCCTGCGCGTCGAGCGTACCTATAATCGCGGCGATAGGGATCGTAAACTGGGTAAACTCCCCGATCCCGTGGCGCGACCCGGTGTGCGCAGCACAGAAAGGAGCCTCCTACCGTGGCTGACGTAACTGCTGCAGCAGGCGGGGCTACCGAAAGGTATCACTTCCTGATTCGACGGTTGCACTCCCTGACGGGCATCGTTCCGGTGGGGGTGTTTCTTTGTGTCCACATGCTGTTGAACGGCTCGATGCTGGCGGGCGGCGAGGCGTACCAGAACGCGGTAGGCTTGGTGCACAGCCTGGACAAGGTGGGCATTCTTAAGCTGGTCGAGGTGGGCTTCATCTTCATTCCCATCGCGTTTCACGCGATTGTGGGGCTGATGATCTGGTTGACCAGCGCCCCGAACCTCACCACGTACCAGTACGGCGGCAACGTGCGCTACACACTGCAGCGCTGGTCCGGCATCATCGCGCTGGTGTTTATTCTGGTGCATCTGTGGCACGTACATTGGTTGGGTAAACCGTTTCCTTATGGCGCTCAGTTCGATCCGCATGATGCCCCGGCGAGCGCGGTGGCGGCCATGCAGGCTTGGTGGGCAGGACCGGCGTACGCGATCGGCGTGCTGTGTGCGGTGTATCACTTCGCCAACGGGGTGTGGACGTTTCTAATCACCTGGGGCATCACCGTCGGTCCGCGAGCGCAGCGTGGTGCGGGTTTTGCCTGTGCGGCTCTCGGTATTGTGCTGGGGCTGATCGGGCTGGGCTCGCTGTGCAAGCTCAAGACCTACGACGCCTCGGAATCAACGGCGCCCGCGGCGCACAGCAGGCACGCCTCCGTTCAATCAGCCCATCCGGAACTGGGCCTGCAGGCGTAGGGTCGAGCTCCGGAGTTATCAACGAACCCAAACACCAGGAAACGCGTTGCTATGGCAGTAAAACCGAGAATCATCGTGGTCGGCGGAGGGTTGGGCGGCCTGTGGGCCTCGATGCGCATCGCCGAACGGGGGTTCAACGTCGATCTCTTCTCCCTCTTCCCGGTCAAGCGGTCTCACTCCGCCTGTGCCCAGGGCGGCATCAACGCCGTGCTGGACATCAAGGGGCAGGAAGATTCCGTCTGGCAGCACATCGTCGATACCATCAAGGGCGGCGACTACGTGGCCCAGCAGCCGCCGATCAAGAGCATGTGCGAGGCGGCTCCGGGGATCATCCGCACCTATGACCGCATGGGGGTGACTTTCAGCCGCACGCCGGAAGGGATCATGGATCAACGGCTGTTCGGCGGGGTCAAGAACCGGCGCACAGCTTTCGCCGGAGCCACGACCGGTCAGCAGTTGCTCTACGCCGCCGACGAGCAGGTTCGCCGTCACGAAGCCGACGGCAAGGTTACCAAGTATGAGGAGTGGGAGTTCCTCTCCGCGGTGATCGACGACGGGGGGACTTGTCGCGGCATCGTGGCGATGAACCTCAACGACATGCGGGTGCAGTCGTTTCCGGCGGACGCGGTGATCCTGGGTACGGGCGGGCTCGGTTTGATCTTCGGCCGGTCCACGATGTCCACCAACTCGACCGGGGCGGCGGCTTCGCGCGTGTATCAGCAGGGCGCCAAGTTCGCCAACGCGGAGTTCATCCAGTTTCACCCCACGGGTATGCAGGGACATGACAAGCTGCGGCTGATGTCCGAAGCTTGCCGCGGCGAAGGCGGGCGGGTCTGGGTACCGCGCACCGCCGGAGACACCCGCGCTCCGCAGGAGATTCCCGACGGCGAGCGTTTCTACTTCCTCGAAGAGTGGTATCCGGCGTACGGCAACACGGTTCCGCGTGACGTAGCTTCGCGGGCGATCTTCCGAGCGGTCAAGCACATGGGCTTGGGGTTGGGCGGGGAGAACATCGTCTACCTGGATCTGTCCCACCATCCGCGGAAGTTCCTCGAAGAGCGGTTGGGGGGCATCCTGGAGATGTACGAGACCTTCTCCGGTGAGGACCCCTATACGGGACCGATGAAGATCTTCCCGGCGACGCACTACGCGATGGGCGGGCTATTGGTGGGCTTTGCCAAGGACGAACAGAGCGGAGGTATGCAGACGGTTCACCCGGATAACCATTGCACGACCATCCCGGGGCTGTACGCGTGCGGCGAGTGCGACAGCGCGTACCACGGAGCCAACCGCCTGGGGGCCAACTCGCTGCTCAGCGCCACCTACAGCGGCATGGTCGCCGGAGACGCCGCGTCTGCCTATGTGAAGAACATCAAGAACGGGGTCTCCGATACGTCCGACCAGGTGTTCGACGGCGAGCGCCGGCGGCAGGAAGAGATCAACCAGACCTTGATATCGTCCGGCGGCAGTGAGAATCCCTTCGGGCTGCACCGCGAACTCGGCGAGCTGATGCAGGAGCACGTGTTCGTGGAGCGGGACAACGCCGGGTTGGACAAGGCCCTGGAGGGCCTCAAGCAGTTCAAGGCGCGGTCCGCGAACATGTACCTCGATGACCAGGGGATGCGCACGAATCAGTCCCTCTCCTGGGCCAGGCAAATCCGAGACATGATCGTGCTGGCGGAGGTGATCGCCAAGGGGGCCCGCCTCCGCGATGAATGCCGCGGATCGCAATACAAAGCCGAGTTCGAGCTCAAGATCCCCGAGGGCAAGTTCGAGGGCGATCCGGAGTTCGAGGAATACAAAGCCAAATGGAAGGCCAACAACGACAAGTGGCTTAAAGCTACCGTAGCTACGCACACCGAGAACGGTCCGGAGATCGGCTATCAGCCGGTGGACGTTTCGGTGCTTCCGCCTACTAAACCTCGTGACTACCGGTAAGCTCTGGAGACCGATCGATGGCTGACAGGGAAATCCACTTCAAGATAAGGCGTCAGGACGGTCCCGCGGGCGATCCGTACTGGGAAGAGCTCAAGATGCCTTACTCGCCGGCCCACAACGTGGTGTCGGCGTTGATGTATCTGCGCGAGCATCCGATCAACGTCGCCGGCCAACGCGTCGCTCCGGTTGTCTGGGACTGCAACTGCATGGAGGAGGTGTGCGGAGCCTGCTCGATGTTGATCAACGGCGTGCCCCGCCAATCGTGCGCCGCCCTGATCGACGACCTCGAACAGCCGATCGTCCTAGAGCCGCTGACCAAGTTCCCGGTGATCCGTGACCTGATGGTCGAACGGGAACGGATGTTCGCGGCGCTGCTCAAGACCAAGGCGTGGGTGCCGATGGAGGGCTCGTGGGACATCCACGTGCATGCCCCGTTGATCGCCCCGCAGGAGCAGGCGGTGCGGTACAGCTTCTCGCGGTGCATGACTTGCGGGTGCTGCATGGAGGCTTGCCCGCAGTTCAATGACTCGTCGCCGTTCATCGGACCGGCACCCTTGGGCCAGGTGAGCCTGCACAACTCGCACCCCACCGGCAAGTTCTTCAACGCCGAGCGCCTGCACACGATCATGGGCAAGGGCGGAATCACCGACTGCGGAAACGCCCAGAACTGCATCCAGGTCTGCCCGAAGGACATCCCGCTAACCGACGCGATCGCGAAGCTCGGACGCCAGACCACCACGCAGTGGCTCAAGGACATCTTCGCCAAGTAAGGCGCAGACAGAGAATCTACGATGGAGAATCGATAATGTGGAATAGGAAACCATGGACCGTCACGCTCTTGGCATTCTCCATTCTCTATTCTCCATTCTCCATTTGCCTGGCGGGGAGCGTTGACTATCAGGACCCGCCCCAAGGCCAGTTCTTCGACGATTGGTCGATCATCTATCTCAACGGGCAGAAGTGCGGGTACAGTCATACCACCCTTACGCGCAAGGGGGACGTGGTCAAATCCTCCATGCTCCAGACCTTCAGGATCGGCCGGGCCGGGCAAGGGGTGAACGCCACGACGTTTATGTCCAACGAGGAAACCGTCACCGGCCAGCCGCTCACGTTTACGGCGGACATGGACATGGCCATGCAGAAGGTCCGCCTGCAGGGATCCGTGCGTGATGGCAAAGTGATCGTCCTCTCCAAGCAGTACGGCAACGCGCTCACCGAAACATACGATTATCCTGCTGGAGCTTTGATGACCTGGGCGACGATGCTTCACCAGGAAGAAATGGGCTACTCGGCGGGTACCGCCTATGAGATGGCGACCTACGTCCCGATCATGGCCACCAACCGAGCGGTGGCCATGAAGATCAAGATCGAAGACCCCGAGGAGATCGAAATCGATGGCAAGAAGCGCCGGGCCATCCGCAGCACGCAGGAAATCGCCATGCCCGGCATGCCCGCGGGAATGAACTCGGTGGTGTGGCTCGATCCCGAGAACCACCAACCCATCAAAACCCAGGTGCCCATGATGGGCATGACCATGGAGATGGTGGTCTGTTCACGCGAGGAGGCGGTGGCTGACTTTGAAGCCCCCGAAGCCTTCATGACCACGCTGGTCCAGGCGGATAAGCCGATCGACCACAAGTCAGCCAAGCGGATCAAGATGAAGCTGACCATCACGGGCGACGGCCCGGAGTTTCCTCCGCTGCCCAAGACCGGAATGCAAACGCCGTCGGGGGCTACCGCGAAATCGGTGAACCTCGAGGTCGCTCGGCAGGACCACGCCGCACTCGCCAAGGCCAAAGGGGTCACGAAGATCAACCCGAAGGCCCTGGCTGAGTTCATCGAGCCGAACGTCTACATCAATTCAGACGACCCTGCCGTGCGAAAGATGGCTGACGAAGCCGCCGGTGGCGTCAAGGCACCCTACGCCGTTGCCGACCGCCTGCGGCGCTACGTGGGGGACAAGATCGCGGACAAGAACCTGAACATCGGCTTTGCGTCAGCCAGCGAGGTATGCCGTAACCTCTCCGGCGATTGCAGCGAGCACGCGGTGCTGCTGGCGGCGCTGGCCCGAGCCAAGGGCATCCCCTCGCGCGTAGCCTGCGGACTCGTCTATGTGCCCTGGTTCAAGGGAGCTGATAAGGTCTTCGGGTTCCACATGTGGACCCAGGTGTTCATCAACGGTCAGTGGGTGGACATGGACGCCGCCCAGAACGAAACCGACTGCAACCCCACCCACATCGCCCTGGCGGTGGACTCGCTCCAATCGTCCGGGCTGGGCGACATGGCGTTTGCCATCTTCCCGGTGATGGCCCGCCTGCACATCGAGGTGCTGGAGCTGGATACTCGGTAACCCGATCAGCCACGCCCGGTTCCGCCGCCTCTGGTGTGGACCGGCTCTGGGCACGTTAAACGGCGGGCCGAGACGGCATGCTCCCGTCGGGCGCGTATCCTCTTCGTCTTGCCCACCGCCAGCCATCGAGGGTGGATTCGCCCCCGCCCAGAGTCCCTTTTTCCTGTCTTTGCGGCGGGTTGCGTCCCCGTGCCGGATTGATAATCTGTCACGATGCGTAACCGCCCCTGCGGTCGCCTCCTGGCCGAGTCGAGAGGGGCACGGGGAAAGGGTGAATCGAGGAGGAGTTCTAGGCGCTTAACTGCGGAGACGGGTTGGTATGGCACAGTACAAGATTGCATGGCTTCCTGGGGACGGGGTGGGTAACGACGTGATGGAGGCGGCGCGGATCGTGCTCGATGCGCTCAAGTTCGACGCCGAATACCTCCCGGGAGACATCGGCTGGAAGTTCTGGTGTACCGAGGGCGACGCCCTGCCCGAACGCACCCTCGAACTCCTCAAACAGACTCATTGCGCCCTGTTCGGGGCCATCACCTCCAAGCCCAAGGAGGAGGCTGACGCCGAGTTGGAGCCCGCTCAGCAGGGCAAGGGATACGTCTACTTCTCGCCGATCGTGAAGCTGCGGCAGGTGTTGAATCTACACACCAACCTGCGACCCTGCAAAGCCTATCCGGGGAATGCCCTGAACTATCGCGAGGGGATCGATCTGGTAGTCTTCCGCGAGAACACCGAGGGGATGTACGGCGGGGTCGAGTTCCATCCGCTACCGCAAGGCGTCTACGACGCCCTCTGTGCCCACCCGAAGATGAAGCGCTTCGGCGAAGCCGGCCTGGACAACATCGCCATCTCCACCCGGATCATGACCCGCCAGGGGTGTCGCAGCATCGTCACCCAGGCGTTTGACTACGCCAAGAAGCACGGGCGCAAGAGCGTCACCGTAGTGGACAAGCCCAACGTGCTCCGCGAGACCGGCGGGTTGATGGTGCGGACCGCCCGAGAGGTGGCCAAGGGCTACCCCGGGATCGAGCTGTGGGAAACCAATATCGATGCCCAGTGCATGTGGTTAGTGAAGAACCCGCACGATTACGACGTGCTGGTGGCGGAGAACATGTTCGGCGACATCCTCTCGGACTTGGCTGCCGGACTGGTCGGGGGGTTGGGCTTCGCCTGTGCAGCCAACATCGGCGACGACTACGCGGTCTTCGAGCCGACCCACGGCAGCGCCCCCAAGTACGACGGCATGTATAAGGTCAACCCCATGGCCATGCTACTGACCTGCAAGCTGATGTTCGACTGGCTGGGCGAAGCCGACGCCGCGGCGCGCCTGGAGAACGCCGTCGCCCAGGTCATCAAGGAGCACAAGGTCGGCACGTACGACGTGGGCTTGAGTAATACGACGCTGGAGGTGGCGGAAGAGGTGGCGCGGAAGCTCTAACCCCTCACCCTGAGGGGGAGAGGGTTGGGGTGAGGGGCCGAGACGGATACGGTAAACGAAGGCAAGGACGATCACGAATGTCTACCATCACACTCAAACTCAGCGAGTGGGCGAGCAATCTGAGGTACGAAGACCTGACCGCCGAGGCCATCGACGCGGCCAAGCGGTTCTTCTACGACTCGATCGGCTGCGCCCTGGGCGGATATCGGCAGGAAGACTGCGCGATGCTGCAACGCTACATCGCCACCATGGGCGGTGATTATCAATGCACCTGCATCGGCACCGGTCATCGCACCTCAGCGGTCAACGCCGCCCTGTTCAACGCCCTGGCCATCCGGGCCATGGACTACAACGACATCTATTGGAAGTCCGACCCCTGCCACCCCACCGACATCATCCCCGCAGCCACCAGCATCTGCGACTGGAAGCACCTCTCGGGGAAGGAACTGATCGTGGGCATAATCATCGGGCACGAGATGGAGATGCGCTACTGCGAAGCGGGCGACCCGGGCATTCGCGAGAAGGGGTGGCATCATGCCACCTTGACCGCGTTTGTTTCCCCGATGGTCGCCGCGCGCATGCTGGGTTTGTCGGCGGAGCGGATGCAGCACGCTATCGGGATCAGCGCGTCCCACAGTTGTACGCTGGGCGCCGTCACCGCCGGCAAGCTGACCATGATGAAGAACACGGTCGATCCGATGGCTACCCAAGCCGGCGTGCGGGCGGCCCTGCTGGCGGAGCTGGGCTACACCGGCCCCGAACACGTGGTGGACGGCAAGGAAGGCCTGGTCCACTGCTACGGGCCGGAATGGCATCTCAATCGGTTGACCGACGGCCTCGGCGAGGGGCGCTATAAGATCACCGAGTGTGGGATGAAGTTCTATCCGATCGAAGCCCTGTCACACTCCCCGACCACCGCCACGCTCAAGCTCGTGCACCAGCACGACATCAAACCGCACGACGTGGCGGAGATCCGCGTCGAGACCATCGCCCGCGCCGCGGACATTCTCTCCGATCCGACCAAGTACCGCCCAACCTCGAAGGAAACCGCAGACCACAGCCTGCCCTATTGTCTGGCCGTCGCCATCACCGACCGCGAGGTTACGCCCAAGCAGTTCAAGAACGAGCGAATCGTCGATCCGGCGCTGCATCCGCTGATGGACGCGGTCAAGGCGGTTGGCAATGACGATTTTGAAGCTTTATTCCCCGCCGCCCAGCCGTCGCGGGTGACGATCACGACCCACAGCGGCCAAAGCTACTCCGAGCGCGTGGACGTACCCAAGGGCGACTATCGCGACCCCGGCTCGATGGACGACATCGAGGTCAAGTTCAACGCTCTGGGCGGCGACGTGTTCAGCAAGCAACAACTCGCCGAGATGAAGCGGGCTATTCTGACCCTGGAAGATTGCCCCGACGTCAGCGAGTTGATGAAGCAGTTCGTAGCTGAGTAGCGTTGCGGACTACGAGCCGCGACTGCAAAAGAAAGGAACAGAACCGCAACAAGGGATCAGAGCCCCAAGCGCCAGCGAGGGGTCCGCCGCGTCGGCCCCATCTCTTAACGCGCGTCGTTTGAGTTTGCCGAGTCGGATCCATCGGTTTGCGTTCCGCTACCTTACGGAGGCGGCTCGGAGAGGACTCGCTTCGGTACGTTCATACAAGACTTGGCGCAGCCGCAACAAGGCACAGAAGTCTCAAAGTTTGTGCCTTCTGTGCTTCTTGGCGGCTTCCGGAAAAAGAGAGGCCCGGTGGGGCGAATCGCTTGGCGGACTACTCCGACTCGGCTTCTCTGCGAACTCTGCGTCTCTGCGTTCAACCTCGTGCCGGACGCATTCTGAGCTTACTGCTTAGACCCATCGGTTTGCGTTCCGCTCCCTCACGGTCGCGGCTCGGAAGAGACTCCTATCAGCAACATTCACACCAGACCCAGCCTCAGGGGAACCTGGCGATGATGGTCTTGGCGTGGTCTCGGTCGCCGGTGAAGTCCTGAGGCAACTGCGGAGTGGACATCTTGGTGACCTTGCGCGATCCCGCCGCGGCGATGATCTGCTCTCGAAGCCACTTGCGCGTCGCCCCCCGCCAGTTCGTCGAAACCAGCAGCATGCCGCCGCGATTCAGCAATCCAATCGCCCCAGCCAACAGCGACTCCAGGTCATTCTCCACGTTGAACACCCTGCGTCCGGCCTTGGCCCGAGCAAAGCTGGGCGGATCGATGACGATCAGATCGAAGCTCCGCTCTTGGCGGCGGGCCCGTTTGAAGTAGTTGAACGCATCGTCGTTAATGAACACGTGATCGTCCAGGGCAAACCCGTTCACCTGGAAGTTCTGCTTGCCCCATTCGAGGCTCTTGCGGGAAATGTCCACACTTACGGTCGAGCGGGCCTCGCCCGCCGCCGCTGCAATCGAGAATCCACAGGTGTAGCTGAACAGGTTAAGCACGTCTCGCCCCGCCGCCATCTCGCGCACCCGCCTGCGGTTCTCGCGGTGATCCAGGTACAGACCGACCGCATAGCCGTCGTACGCCCGCACCCAGTAGTCAAGCCCCGCCTCGCGGATGCTGAACTGCTCGGGCGCCGGATCGCCCACCAGCGGACGCGGGGAATGCAACGCCTCGGAGTCCGCCGCCCCGCGACTGCGGTCCTTGGCGAAGAGCTTAACGTAGACGGCCGCTACGCCCAGCTCCCGCGTGTACCACTGCGCCACCGCGGCCAGCGGGGTAGCCACCGCGTCAAACTTACCCTGGTGAGCCTGGAGCACGAGAACATCGTTATAGAGTTCCGCCACCAACCCGGGGACCAAGTCCGCCCGGCCGTTGAGCACGCGAAACGCCGAGGTCTCCTCGTCCCTCAGTTCTCGCACACGCCCCACCAGCGCAGCCCGAAGGCGCGTCTCCATCAAGCCTTCGAGGGTCTCCTTGGTATCCCTGGTACCCTTGGCATCCTTGCGCTCCTGGTTTCCCAGGGCCGATCGAAACTCGCGCGGCGTACTGGCTCGGATTGATATACTTCGCTTCAACCGCGGGTGATGAAAACGCAGCTCCGCCAAGTGCAACATCATCGGTCCGGCTTTGGCATCCGCCCGTCGGGCACGATAGGCCACGTCGCCGACGATGTGCAGGCCCACCGACTCGAGGTGCGCGCGGACCTGGTGATGGTTTAGCACCTCCGGCTGACAACGGACCAGGGAGAAACGGTCGCCGTGCTCCTCGGACTTAACGCGCGTCGACGGCAGACGAGGCCCGCTGGCCTTACGGTCCATGGCGAAGCGGTCCTGCGCCACCTGAAAGATCGATCCGGTAATGATCTGGACGCGGCGCTTGACCCGCCCCTCGACCACTCCGGAGTAGACCGATTGGGCGGATCCCGTCTCCAGACCGGTGAGCAGATGCGCCTGGGCCTCCACCGACTTCGCGAACCCCAACACGCCGGACTGCCAACGATTCACGTCGTAGAGCGGCAGCAGTGATCCGGCGTCGTCCCGATCAGCCAGCAGGTCCACAACCGCCGGACCGCGCGCACGCTCGCGCGCCTGCGAATCCAATCCCGCCGGCTTGTTCACGAACAGATAGTCTTCATCCTCGTGAACCACCGGTACCAGATGGTGGGCGATACTGCGTTGATCCATCCTCGGTCAGGCTCCCTGGCGATTATGCGACCTGGAAACACCCCTCCATGATCGCTAGAGTATAATGAGTACGCACCATTGTGCAGCCCGGATTCGACAAAGCAACCACCTCCCCGTAGCCATCAGCGGTGGGGAGGCCCAAGGGGGACCCCGATGGATTGGGATTCGACCAGGCCGGATTTCGCGATTACCCGCAACTACAACTTCCAGAACCACGCGGGGGTCGGCCCCCTGCACCGGCGGGTCGCCCAGGCCGTCCGTGAGTACGCCGACGAGGTCGAGCGATCCGCCCACCTCGGGGAGGGGCTTTACCGGCGGGCCGAGCAGGTCCGCCGGCGTGTGGCAGAGTTGCTCAACGCCGATCATGACGAGGTGACCTTCATCAAGAACACCAGCGAAGGGCTCAGCTTCGTCGCTAACGGGCTCAACTGGAACCACGGCGACAACGTGGTCACCACCAACGCCGAGTTCCCCGCCAACATTTACCCCTGGCAGGCCCTTCGGGACCGCGGTGTGCAGGTCCGCATGGTGTTGGAGGAAGACGGACGCATCCCCCTGGAGAAGCTCACCGAAGCTATCGACGACCGTACCCGCCTGGTGAGCGTTTCCTCGGTGCAGTACGCCAGCGGATACCGCATTGACCTGGCCAGGCTGGGAGAGTTCTGCCAAAGCAAAGGCGTACTCCTCTGCGTTGACGCGATTCAGTCATGCGGCGTCTTTCCCCTTGATGTCAGGGAGATGGGCATCGACTTCCTGGCGGCCGACGGGCACAAGTGGCTTTGCGCTCCGGAGGGATGCGGTCTGTTCTACGTGCGTAAGGAGATCCAAGGCCTCCTCCGGCCCACCTGCATCGGATGGGCATCGATGGCGGACATGTGGACCTTCCACCCCTACCACTTCAAGTTCCACGACTCCGCCAAGCGCTACGACAGCGGCAGCTACAACCTGGCGGGTATCTACGGCCTCGGCGCCGCCATCGAGTGGGTGCTGGAACTCGGCGTGGACAACATCGCCGAGCGGCTGCTGCACCTTACCGACCGTTTGGTCTCCGGACTGCGGGCCAAGGGATACCGCGTAGTCAGCTCTCGCCAATCGGGCGAGTCCAGCGGCATCGTCTCGTTTGTCTCGAACGTCCACAACCTGGAGCAGATCCAGCAGCACCTGCAGACCGAGCATCGCATAGTCATCGCCCACCGCCGCAAGCGTCTCCGCGCCAGCCCCCACGTGTACAACACCGAGCACGAGATCGACCAACTGGTAGACGCCCTGCCGAAGCACTAGAACCTACCCCCCCCTCCCTCTCAGGGAGGGGTTTGGGGAGGGTAGCTCCTCCGGGCACCTACGCATACAACGTCGGGTGTTCCACCCCTTCCAGGGGTGGAGTACGGCCTGTCAGGATTCGTAACACGCGGTGGCGCCCAGATCGAGTATCTGCTGTACCATGTTGGCCGGCGAGTAGTCTGTCTCGCTCTTCCATCAGTGTTTCTGCAACTACGTCCCATGCACAGGAGATGTCTGGCGCATCAGCAAAGGAATAGGATCGTGAACGCACCGCCGTTAGACATTAGGGCTGTCACCAAGGACGGCCTGCTCGAAATCACCTGGGAAGAAGGCCACACGGGTTTGTATCCGTTCTTGACGTTGCGCGGGGAGTGTCCTTGCGCGGGATGCGTCGATGAGCATACCGGGGAGCGCCGTCTGGACCGCGCCACCCTGCCCGACGATATCGTCATCAGAGACATTCAACTCGTCGGCCACTACGGCGCCCGCGTCGTCTGGTCCGACAATCACGACACCGGTATCTACACCTGGGACCGTCTCCGGCGGCTTTGCCCCTGTCCGAAGTGCAGCTCCCGCTCCGGCGATCCGGGCTCCCAAGCCTGATCGGTCGCCCGCGGCGGACGATCGGTCTGTGGACCCGCTCGCTGGGTGCCATGCTCATCCCGAAGGGTGAGCATGCAGACGCCACGTCACCCATTCGCCAGCCTCCCCGACAATCACAGCTTCCGTGTTCACAGCCGTGCTCTTGCCGGGCGGCGCCGCCCCCCGTAGAACCCGATCCTGGAGGTGCTTTGGTGTGGCCTAGGAGACGTGACAGGAGTCAGCCCGGGGGGATCGACTTCACCGCCACGAAGGCGGCGATCGCCGAGGTTCCCATCCGGACGCTACCCGCGCGGACCACTCTGCACGTACCCTTGTTCGTACCGTCCCTTCCAACGAGCACAACCCCAGAGTACCCCGGCGTTGCCCACGAGGCGACGGAGGTACTCGTCAACCCTGGCGAAACGGTTGCGGCGGGGCGGCTGCTCGCCCGAGGGGCCGCGGGCGAACCGGACTGGGTGCGTGTCTTCGCCCCCGCCGCAGGCCGGGTGGGGGATCGGGCGGCGGGCATGAGCGCCTGCGGACATGCGCTGCCCACGTTGGAGCTGACGCCGGATTCCGATCAGCATTCCCTGGGGGAT
>JAAEQG010001125.1 GCA_024231775.1 bacterium | reverse complement strand
GCCCACCCGCCCTCATCGTCGGGAGCATCCGGACAGATCCGCAGGCTGGTTTTCTGCGCTAGCCGAGCGGCATTGGGGCTTGGTCTAGCCAGCGGCCTCGGCCGCCTCATTCAGAGACGAAACACCCGCTCAGCGCACAGGTTCCTTTACGATCACATTCCGTTGCGCCACGAAGCTCAGACGAGGGGGATGGGATGACATAGCTGAACTGAAACCTTGTGGTGGGAGCCCTCGCGGGTAGCCAGCCCCGCCCGGTAGGCAAGCCAGCCGGCCGGAAGCGAGTCTTGCGTGGCGTTCGGGCAACCGGCGCTGCGAAGCGTAGACAGCGAGCCTGCAGGCCGCGGGATCGAGCCCCGAAATGATCGATGTCGTGGGAGCCGACGTAGTCGGAATCGCGGAAGGCCCGCCTCTCGGAGGCAGTCCGCGGCCGCGCTATGGCAAGCGGCCCGGATCCCACCGGGGTCGAAGGGCGGGGCATGTAGGAACTGGGGATCCCCTGGGAACGTGGGAGGTCCTGTCGCCTCCGCCTGAGATACGGTCCGGGGAGCCGTACCCGAAGTCTCCAGGCCCCGACGAGCGAGTGCCCGGCCGTCGAGGGAGCGAATGGCGGGGCACAAGGCGGTACCGCGAGGCAGAAGGAAACGAAGCGGACCGGGACGGGCGGCAGGAAGTCAGAGCGCCTGCATAGTACCGACGAAGCCGGGGAACCGACCCGAGGGACCCGGTGGAGGGAAGGCGGGCGTCGGGCGCATGGAACCGTAGGAGGGAACGACCATGGGCAGCTCCAGGCCCGATCCGGTCTCACTGAAACTGCTGCGGATAGCAGAGCTGGCGGGGCAGACACCGCGGATGGTGCTCACGACCTTAGCGCATCACATCGACGTAGAGTTCATGGCGGAAGCCTATCGCCGCACCCGAAAGGACGGAGCGGTCGGGGTGGACGGGCAGACGGCAGCGGAGTTCGAGGAGAACCTCCAGGGAAACCTGGAATCTCTGCTCGGGAGGCTGAAGTCGGGCACGTACCGCGCCCCACCCGTACGACGGGTCCACATCCCGAAAGGGGACGGGAGCAAGACCCGCCCGATCGGGATCCCGACGCTGGAAGACAAGGTCCTCCAACGTGCGGTGACGATGGTCCTGGAGGCCATCTACGAGCAGGACTTTCTGGACTGCAGTTATGGCTTCCGACCCGGGCGTTCAGCGCATCAAGCGCTGCAGTCTCTATGGGACGGGCTCACGCGGATGGGAGGTGGCTGGGTTCTTGACGCCGATGTCCAGAGCTTCTTCGACAGGCTCGATCACGGACACCTGCGGTGCTTCCTCGACCAGAGGGTGCGAGACGGAGTGCTTCGTCGCGCCATCGGGAAATGGCTGAACGCCGGGGTGATGGAGGCCGGGCAGGTGACTCGCCCGAAGCTCGGCACCCCACAAGGAGGCGTGATCTCGCCGCTGCTGGCTAACATCTACCTGCACGAAGTCCTGGATACCTGGTTCGTGCGGGAGGTGGCGCCACGGCTGTGGGGCCGCGCCTTCTTGGTGCGGTACGCGGACGACTTCGTGATCGCGTTCGAATACGAGGGCGATGCACGGAGAGTCATGAGCGTGCTGCCCAGGCGCTTGGAACGGTTTGGGCTGAGCCTGCACCCGGACAAGACCCGGCTGGTGGACTTCCGCTGCCCGCCCCCCCGACGGGGGAAAGGGCGTAAGTCGGAGACGTTCGACCTGCTTGGCTTCACCCACTACTGGGGCCGGTCGCGCAAGGGGATACCCACGATCAAGCGTAGGACAGCCAGGGGTCGGTTCGCCCGCACACTCGTGCGGTTCGCCGACTGGTGTCGGCGCAACCGGCACAAGCCCGTGGCGTGGCAGCATCGGAAGATCTGTCAGGCCCTTCTTGGCCACGACGCCTACTACGGCATCACCGGCAACAGTGAGGCGCTCTGGAGGCTTCGGAACCAGGTCAGGAGGATCTGGCGCAAGTGGCTGGACCGTAGGTCAAGGGCTGCGCGTATGCACTGGGAGAAGTTCATCCTGCTCTTGCGCAGGTACCCGCTTCCTCCGGGTCGCGTCGTCCACTCGATCTACGGGAAGCAGCTACGTCTCCCGCTCCGTCCGTAGCGAACCCATGCCCCGAGGAGCCGAGTGCGCTAATCGCGCACGCTCGGATCTGTGGGAGCCCCGGGGCGGGAACGCCCCGGGGCCACCCGGTCGCGCACTCGCGCGCGGTGCACCCCGGGCTGCCGCAAGCCGACTCCGAGTCTGCGCGGCGTGCGGCAGCGAGATCGGGCCGGGGATGAAAGCAAGGTGTGTTTCGAGCTAGTCGAGGCCGCGGCCTCGGCCGCCTCATTCAGACGCGCAACACCCGCTCGGCGCACAGGTTCCTTTACGATCACATTCCGCGCGCACTCGCGCGCGGTGCAGCCCGGGCTGCCGCAAGCCGACT
>JAAEQG010001124.1 GCA_024231775.1 bacterium | reverse complement strand
GACCATAGGCCAATACAGCACGATGACCAGAATCAGGGCACAGAACGCAACGGCCATGAACGGACCGCCAAGCTTGGGCAGCTCTTTCATGCTGTAGTAGCCCGACGCTTGACAGATCGCCAGCGGTGGCGAACTGATCGGCAGCAGGAAGGACAGGCCCGCCGCCGTCGCCACCGCGTAAGTCATCGCCACCGGGTTCACCGCCGGGTCGCTCAACTCGCACAGGGCGAACCCCACCGGCAGCAGCACCGCCACCGCCGCCGTGTTGCTGATGCAACAACTCAACATAGCCGCCAAAAACGCCATCACGATCAGCAGCACGACGGGCGGAACACCTCCGGTGGGGACCACCTGCTCGATCACCCATTGCATCGCGTGCGTATCCTTGATCGCCGTACCGATGGCCACCGCCCCGCCGTACATGATTACCACGCCCCAGTTGACGTACTGTTGGGTCTCCTGCCAGTCGATGACCCGCAAAACCGCCACCGCCACCGCTGCCGCCACCGCGATCACCGCCATATCCAGGCGATGCCCCAAGAACACCCAGCAGAAGATCGTCACCCCGATCACCACCGCCAACCGCCGCTCCCGCGACGACATCGGCCCCAGGTCGCGCACCCGATGATTGAGCATCCGCGTCGCCGCGGTAATATCGCTTAGCTCCCAGGTGATAAACCGTTGCAGAACCACCACCGCAGCGGCGGTAAGCACGATCACCAGCGGAAGGGCTACCTTGATCCAGTCCAAAAAGGTAACCGCGAACAACGGACGATCGGCACCGTCATGAAAAGTCTCATGCAACAGCTCGACGGCCAGCACCGCCCGCGCACCACCAAGAAAGGTCCCGCAGCCGCCGATCACCGCGCCCCACGCCAGACCGAAGAACAACGATTTAGCGTAACCGCTGGTGCCCTTCTTCAGCCCCAGACTGTCCGTCGTCTCCAGCACGATTGGGAACATCATCGCGGCGACCGCATAGGCCGGCATCCACAACGCCAGAAACGCCGCCGAGCAAGTGACCCCCGCCACCAACATCCCCGGACGACGATCGAATCGTTGCATCAGCACCAAGGTGAGGCGCTTGGACAAACCCGTACGAATCATCGCCGCCGACAGGATGAACACGCCCAAAATGAAGAACACCGCCGTATTGCCGAAGTAAGCGAAAGCCTGCTTCGGCGACGTGATATTCAGCAAGGGAAGCAGCGCGATGGCCAGCAGACCGGTGAACGCCAGGGGAATCAGGTTCGTGGTCCACAGCGCCAGGCAAAGCACGAACACCACCAGCGAGTACTGCGGCGCACGCGCCGGAAGATACTCCGCCGCGTAGACAGGATGATCGTGCAACTCGTCGTAGGCCAGACCGCTCTCCGGATGGATCGGACGAACCCAGGTCGGCCCCAGCACCAGGACCAAAGCCACCACAAGGGCACCGGCCATGATCGCGTACCGCGCCACTTTGATGTAGTTGACTGAAGGTTTGCTACTCGTCATCCAACCATGCCCTTGGAGAGCCGCTCAGGATGCACGTCTCCCCCTGAACGGCAAGTGCAACCGAGGCGCACGCCCGCGCGGGATACGAACGGACGATGCTCAGATCCTGCTCGGGACCACGGAGACCAAGGCGTCCGCGATGTCACGCAAGACCGCCAGCGGCGGCTGATCGGCGTTGATGTTGGTGATCAACTGCTGGTCCAGCGCCCCCAGCACGGGCATGGTCTCAGCCTCGTAGACTTCGATCCGCTTGCGGATGACACTCTCGTCCGCGTCGTCCGGACGATCGGACTTCAGCGCTCGCCCTTTCAGACGCTCCACCAGGACCTGCTGATCGTCAATGCCCAGGTGAATCACACACAAGACATCGATCAACTCGCTCAGCAACTCGACCTGGATGGACGTGCGCGGGATGCCATCCAGCAAGAGCACGTGATAGTCCGAGTTGTACGTCCCACTGACGGTCAGTCCATCCACGTGCTGCTTCCAGACCCGAACAGTCAGCTCGTCGGGCACCAAGAAACCCTTGGTCGAGTACGAGAGGAACTCGCGACCGATGTCGCTCTGCTTGTCCAAAGCCCGAAAGATGTCCCCCATGGCCAGATGTAGCAGATTGGGCAGACCCGCCAACACCGCGCCCTGGGTTCCTTTTCCACATCCGGGATATCCAAAGAGTAAAACCGCCCGATACTTCGACGCCTTCGTCACAGTTGTCGCCTCCAAAGGAACCACCAGAAAGGCCCACCCGCACCAGACGACCCCGATGGCCGCGGAGCAGGCTCACCGTACGGAGCGCTCAGCCGGTTCGACAAGGGCAAGGCGCTCCACAGGGCGATCGTCTTCCTGGCAAAAATCATCATTGCTGGTCGAAGGTCCTCAGGGACTCCGTGAGGTCAATACCTCGCGCTTACGGCGGAACTCCCCGGCCAGCACCGGATCCAGAACTTCCACTTCCGCTTGGTGCAGCAGGGTCTGCTGCAACTGCTCCATAGCTGGTTCGGTGAGACGTTCGCGCAGCTGATCGCTCAGCTCCGCACGGACATCATCGAACCGGGCCTCCCTGGCTGGGTATCGCTGCTCGACGGTGAGCAGATGATACCATTGCTCGATCTTCACCGGGGCTGAATGGGCCCCGACGGGCATGCCGAAGGCGGTCTTGCGCATGAGCTCGGGAACATCCTCGTCGTCGCGCGAGAAGACCCGAAGCAAACCGCCGGACGGCGCAGTATTGGGATTGGCGCTGTAGTTCCGGGCCAGGTCGGCAAACATCTCACCCGCGTCGAGGCGTCGTTTGATCCGATCCACTTCGGCAAAGGTCGCCATCTGAATGTGGCGAACCTTGACGCGCTCTCCATGCGCCCGCTCAAACTCCGCCTCCAACTGGGCCTCGGTAAGGTGCAACTCGTGTCCGACAATCTTGCGCAGGCAAGCATTACGGCGCATGCCCATGAGGTACTCGTCCCGCGAGATGTTGCGCGTCGAAAGCAGACGTTCGAGCACCCGCTCACCCGCGGCGCGGTCCAGCCCTGCGGGTTCCTGCGCCGGCAGCGGGCTGAGCATTCGGCGCAATCCGCGATCATACTCCGCCTCGATATCCTCCTGGGTAATCGCCAGCCCGCGGGCCGCCAGTTCACGTTCCGCACCTTGAAGCACGATCATCTGTTCGAGCAATCCGACGCCGTGGGCCTGAAGCAGCAGATCGACTATGCGGTCCCGAGAGATCGGTCG
>JAAEQG010001123.1 GCA_024231775.1 bacterium | reverse complement strand
GCGGGCGAACCGGACTGGGTGCGTGTCTTCGCCCCCGCCGCAGGCCGGGTGGGGGATCGGGCGGCGGGCATGAGCGCCTGCGGACATGCGCTGCCCACGTTGGAGCTGACGCCGGATTCCGATCAGCATTCCCTGGGGGATACTCCGGCGGAAGTCCTGCGCCCCCAATCCGGGGAAGCCGCCGACCGTCTGGCGCGGCTGGGCATCGGACTGGACCCCAGCCGAACTGCGCAGGGCTCCCCGTCCCGAGAAGGCAGCCGAACTTGGGCGATCATCGACGGCTTGGAGTCCGCCCCGTATGCCGCCGCCCGCACGCGCACCCTCATCGAGCACCCCACCGAGATCGTGGAGGCTGCGCGCAACCTGCGTGATCTGCTGCGTACGGACATCGTGTACCTGGCGGTGGATCGAGC
This sequence comes from bacterium, assembly GCA_024231775.1. GTDB lineage: Bacteria > Planctomycetota > Phycisphaerae > UBA1845 > UBA1845 > JAAEQG01. Next base: position 9,934 of record JAAEQG010001123.1, on the reverse strand, counting down.
GCGGCGCACGCTGGTGACCGAGCTGCGGCGGTTGGCGAAGGCGGGTGATCTGTGCCCAACGATTCTACCGCTGGCGAACCTCTATCCCCGGTGTCATCCCCGCCAGTTGGCTCGCTTGGCGGCTGACCACAACGGACCATCGGTCTCAGCCTCGTCGGTCGTTGCCCAGGCGGTCTTCAGCACATGCGAGCTGTTGGACATTCACCGTGGTCTGCGCCGAGGGCGTCCGCCTTTGACGCAGACTCTCACCATCGGCGGCGACGTGATTCAACGGCCGGGGACTTACCGGATCCCGCTGGGCATGTCCGTTGGATCAGTCCTGCAGTCTGTGGGGTTGAGCGGGGCTCCTGCACGCTTCGTGGCTGGAAGCGCGATGACCGGTTCGGCGGTTCGGACGCTCGATGCGGTCGTGGTTCGCGGGATCGAAGGCTTGTTCGCATGGTCCTCTGCCAGGGTTTGGGAACGCGCCTCGTCGGGGTGTTTGCGTTGCGGATCCTGCCTGGAGGTCTGCCCCGTACGCATTGACCCGATCGGAATCTACAGCGCCGTTGAGGTGGGAAACCGAGGGGAGGCAATGGCGGCGAGCGCCGAGACCTGCCTGGATTGCGGCCTGTGTGACTATGCATGCCCTGCTGAGCTCGAGCTGATGGCTGCAGTGCAGGACGCCCGCTCGAGCCAGGCCTGGGAGGTGACTAGATGACCCCACCCCAGGTAGATCTCGCCGAGCCTCTGAGAGGAGGGCGCCCTCCACACCTGCACGGTGGTCTTTCTCACAGGCATTTCACTCGGGCATTCCTGATCGCCTGTATCCCGCCGGTTGCGGCGGGCCTGGTCCTGTACGGACAGGCTGCGGCGGGGGTGCTGTTCTGGGCGGCGTTGGGGGCGATCGCCGGTGAGGCGTTGGCCCATCACACCGCACCACCAACTGCGCGGCGAAGCCTGGCCCAGTCGCTGTTGATCGGGATGTTGCTCGGTCTGACCTTGCCGCCCACCGTCCCCTGGTATGTCCCGCTGCTTGGCGGCTTGACGGGGGTGTGGATTTGCGTGGGGATACTGGGCGGGTCGGGGAACTGTTTGTGGCACCCCGCGCTGATCGGCCGGGCGATCCTGCAACTGCTGTTCGGCGGGCAGCTCGCCCCACGCGACTGGCCGGTGCTGATAAGCGAGCGGGTATGGTCAGGTTCGATTCACGCATCCCTGGATGCGGTTTACTACCGGGGGTACCACTGGAGCAAGCCGCCCTTTGGGGTAGAGGCGTGGGCACTCGATCGTCCGGTCGATCTCCTTGTCGGCGGTTACGCCGCATCGCCACCAGGGAGCGCCTCCGGCGGTCTTGGGTGGCTCGAGCTGTTTCGCGACCACCTTCCCCCCTGGCAAGACACCTTGTGGGGCACGGTGGGAGGGGGGATCGGCGAGACCTGTACCCTGGCGCTGGTGCTGGCGGGGGTGTTCCTGGTATATCGCGGTGGGCTGCGCTGGCGCTTTGTCTGCGTAGCCCTTGGAACGGTGGCGCTGCTCTCCGCGGTGCTGCCCACTCGCACGGAAGACGGGCTGGCGTGGTTCCCGCTGTTGACCGCCCCCGGGCAGTTTCCAGCCGGGGTAGCCTTGATGTTGTTTCATCTAACCGGCGGCGGGTTGCTCCTGGGCTGTCTGATATTGGCCGCCGACCCCGCCACCACGCCGCTGACCGACCGAGGACGCCTGCTGTTCGGAGTCGGGGTGGGTGCATTGACCATGGCGGCACGGTGGTTCGGCTTGGTTCCGGGGAGCACCTATTGGGCCATTCTGGCGATGAGCACGCTGGTCCCGCTCATCGACCGCATCACCAAGCCGCGATGGCGGGGTCAAGAACCGCGGTGTGCGCAACAACGCGACCCCATGCCAAGGCACAGGGCCGCAAAAGATGGGCGTTAAGGGACTTGAACCCCCGACCTCACGGGTGTGATCCGTGCGCTCTAGCCAACTGAGCTAAACGCCCCACCGTTACCCTATTTCAGCGAGGCTCTGACCCCATGTCAAGCCGAACGCCCGCGAGATTGACTGAATCCCGCCCAACCAGGCAGGGGCCTACGCCCTCAACGCTGACGCAGAACCTCCGCAAGCGAGCTGAACGGAAAGAACGGTGTCGGTCGAGGCTGCATCGCAACCACCCTCCAGCCGTCGCCCGTCCGCTCCAGAGTCAACTCCCAACGCGACTGGCGGACCGCCTCGATGTACTCGGACGAGACCAACCGGGCCCGGGCATCAAAGACCACCCTGCCTCGCCCTGCTGCACACGAAACCTCGAATCGGGTCAGCCTGGGATCCTCGACCTTCACCCGGGTCAGCACGCCTTCGAGCGCCGCCAGAAACTCGGCGCGATCCATGCTCCCCTCGGCGAACCCCGGAGAAATCTGTCCACCGATCGAAGCCACATCACCGTCTTCCGCAGCCCAAGCCAGCTCGCGACACAACGCGATGATCGCCTCACGATCCGTCACCACCATCGCCTGCACCATGAGCAACAGCGGACCCAGCGCAAACGAGGCGTATACCGCCATTCGCCAGCGCCGAGTCCGCCGTCGAGCCCACGCCCACAGCAGCACGAACTCCAGCACCGCCAGCAGTGCCAGCAGGGCTATCCGGTTCTCAAGCAGCAACCAGGTAATCGCAGCAGCCTCCTCACAAGGACCCAGGCGCTGCGGCGACCGGGTACGCCCGTGTAGCGGCGCACAGGGCGTCGTCGCAGCATCGACCTGAGACACCGACGATCACGTCACTACCTCCCGGACCCGTCGGCGTAGCCCCCGCCACTCGAACCGCTCCGCACGACGCCGCGCAGGCTTCGCCGGACCTCCCCGGTCCGAATCCGCAGCCGGTTCTGCTCCGTCCACGACTCGAGCTACGACGGCCTGCCCCTCCAACATGAGACGGATCTGCGCCCCAGGGGCTGGGTTCTCGCGCACGATAGCACCGGCCAGCGCTGTCGTCACGCACTGCTCGAGGGTCCGCCGCAACACCCGAGCCCCATGGTTCGGGCTGAACCCGCGCTCCGCAATCCAATCGATCACCGACCAGTCCGTCAGCACGCGCAGTCCTCGTCGCCGCACCCCGATCCTCTGGCATAGCAGCCTGAGCTCCTGGCGGGCAATCCCGCGGATGTCCTCGAGCGATAGCGGACCGAAGTGCACCACGCGATCGAACCGATTCAACAGCTCGAACCGGAAGCAACGCTCCAGCGCTGCGGCCCTGCGATCATCCTGGCTGCTGCCGTTTCCGGCGGAGAAACCGAAGACGCCACCACGATGCAGCTCGCTCCCGGCGTTCGACGTTGCTACGATAATCAACGAACGACACGAGATCGTTTCCCCGGCTCCGTTGACGAAGGCGCCTTCGTCGATCAACTGCAAGAACCGATCGTGTACCTTCGGGTGCGACTTCTCGAACTCGTCCAACAACACCACGCCGAACGGACAGCCAGCCAGCCGGGCGGTGAGCAACCCACGCACACACGCCTCCTTGGTGTCCGCCGGGTCGCCAAACAACACCTGAGCGTCCGACTCATTCGGAAAGTCCGCCATGTTAAGCCGCACCAAACGGTCGCGCCGGCCAAACAGGTGCTCCGCCAGAATCTGGGCAACGTAGGTCTTGCCCACTCCCGTAGGCCCTACCAGCAGAAACGCCCCCAGCGGTCGGCGCAGATCGGTAAGCCCCGCCTTCAGCACGCCGATCATATCCACCATCGACTCGATCGCCTGCCGCTGACCGAACACCGTCTGCTCAAACCGCCGCCTGACCTGGTCCAGATCCAGCGGGATGCTGGGATCCACCAGGGCTCGCGGCGTCTGGTGCATGGCACAGAAACGCTCGATCACGTCCGCCGCTTCCACCACCGGTTCCTTCGCGCACCGACTGGCGGTGTGACGCAGAAGGTCGATCGCCTTTCTCGGAAGGCGACTTCTCGCCAGGAACCGGTGCGTCAGCGTCATGGCTTCCTCCAGGGCATCGTCCGTGAAGGCCCGGCCACATCGGCCCGCCTCGTCATGCCCCCAGGAGCGCAGAATCCGCAGAGTTCGGCTCAGCGTCGGCTCGTCCACGCACACCGGCGTGTAGTACTGCTGGAGCACCTGATCGTCCTCCAACAGGGTCGTCACCGCTGCCTCCGGTCCCTCTGCGATCACCGGCCCACCGAACTCGTACGCCAGCGCACACAGCTCGCGTTCCAGATCGAGGGCATACGCCAGGTGAATGTCGCGGATGAAGAGCGCCAGCTTCCGCCGATACTTGCACAGTGCCTGGACAAGCCTCTGGAACTCGTCATGCACTTCATACGCGTTCTTCAACGTGGACATACGCCGTTGAAATGACAGTTCAAGGATCCGCCGGCCGGCCAGCCGTGCAGGCCCCAGACCGACGGAGGAGCGCCGGACGATCTCGTATACGATCGCCGTCTTGCCCACCCCGGGATCGCCCGTCAGGATCGGATTGCGGCCCGCCTCCAGCAGTTCAGCAGCCGACTGCACCGCATCCTCGATCTCGTACGCGGGCTGCAATTGTCCCTTGCGCGCCGCCACAGTCAGATTCCGTTCGACCCACTGCTCGATTGTCTTTGCAGGACTCATGGTCTTCTGCCCGTTCAGAAAGGAGAATCTTCCATACCTGGATATTGAATACCGCATGTTGTGCTATCCGTATTACCCACCAATGGCGGGCGCGTACCGGTGGCGCTCGCTCTGTCCGAACGTCTGGGTTCACCGGCTATGAAACCACTCGAGCCACAAAAAAGCCCCGAAGACCGCCAGTGGAGGCCTTCGGGGCGCAGAACTCTCGCTACATACGCTAACCCGGTGGCCTCGCAAAGTGGTCGGTCGCAATGCCGACAGGCGTGTTCTGTTCGCCACCCTCAGGCGACAAGCCGACACACGCATGCATCGGCGTCATTCCCGAGCGGGCAAACGAACGGCCCTCACTCTGGCTATTGAGATGTCTCGAGCTCTCAAGCATCACCCGCTCGCTAACAAAACACTCTCTGCACCGAAGCATAGAGTATACACCCGTTCTGGGCCAGTGCAAATACAAAGCGCATTTTTTTGCGCGTGCGCCAGTCCCGCTCACTCATGCTGCGCGCCGGATGCAACCAGGTCGCCATGTCCCTCGCGCCGCCGGACCGGCGGCCAGTTCACCTGCGGATCGTACCACCGCTCCAGCACCGCCCCGAACTCGCTCGCCGATCGAGCGGCGATGAAGGCGTCGCGCACGGGACGCGCTTGCGGATGGTGCTCGGCGTACTTGATGCCGAACTTGCGCATGACCCGCGCCGCCATCCGCTCGCCATGTACCTTAACCGACTCCGCGAAGTGCGCGGCGATCACGCGACCCTGCTCGGGAATGTCCGGTGGCGGAGGCAACGGTTTGCCGGCGTACAATGCTCGGCACTCCGCGAATATCCAGGGGTTACCGATGCACCCCCGGGCGATGGTCAAACCGTCAACGCCGGTCTCCGTCAGCATCCGCTGACAGGACATGGCACTGAACAGGTCCCCGCTCCCCAGGATCACCCCCGCCCCCACATGACGCTTGACGCGCTTGACGAAGGTCCAATCACTCTGACCGACATAGCGCTGCCGGACCGTTCGTCCATGAACCGTCACGCCCGCAACACCGAGGGCGAAGGCCCCGTCGAGAATCTCGTAGAAGTGTCGCTCGCTTTCCGGAGAGTCATCCAGGCCCCGGCGCATCTTCACCGTAACCGGGCACGCTCCGCCCACCGCGTCCATGACTCGCCGCACAATCTCCAACGCCACCTGCGGCTGAGACAGGTGGAACCCGCCCCGACAGCGCCCCAGCACCTTGCGCACCGGGCATCCGAAGTTGATGTCGATGACGTCATACCCCGCCTCCGCCATCTCGTGGGCTGCCGAAGCGAAGTCCTCCGGAGCAGCTCCCATGAGCTGCCCACCAACCGGATGATCGTCGGGTTCGACCTGCAGCACCCGGGCGCGCGTCTTGCCCTTCTGCACCACCAGCTTGTCCAGCACGACCTCGTTCAACGCGTACGGAGCACCATGCCTCCGGGCTATGCGCCGCATGGGCAGATCGCTGTAGCCGCTCAACGCCGCCTGCACAAAGGGAACGTCGAACTCGGTATGGCCAAGCTTGAGCATGTCGTTCTTCGACCTCGCGAGGCTGCAATCGGATGCCACGGATGGCGCCCACCCCTGATGCAACCGATGGTCAACGTTGTGGCGACAGATCAGTCCCGCTTCGACCCCGGGCGCGGAGTTCGGTCAACGCCGGGCTGGAGTTCCTCTCGGGGAAGATCCTCACGCCGGTCCGCCGTGTCGATCATTCGCCCGTCAAGTGGCGAGTCAGGACCGGTCAGACCACGGGCTCGGGCTTCCGTCGGCGAGGAGAACAGCCGCCGCTTCCCGGGAGCGAGCTTGATATCGGCGGCGCTGCCCACCGCGAAGTAGACCTGGCCATCAACGGCCGCCGCCACAGATTCCGATCCGTCCCCGCGCGTATTCATCCGCAGGAAAGCGATGACCTCCGACTCGATCCCACCGATCTTCCCGAACATGTGTGTGCCATGAACCACGCCCTGCCCGACCACGCGAGCCTGGGCGATGGGGTTCAGCTTGCTCAAGGCGTCGATGGCCTGCCGCTCGCCCTCGGTAGCCAGGAGCAGCATCGCTCGCTGCCCAACTTCCACAATGTCGACCGTGGAACCGACTCCCAGATACCTTTCCCCTGGCGTCAGGCAGACAATCGCGTCCACCGATCGATCACGCGACGCATAATCCAGGGCAACGCTGCACCCCACGCTTGCTCCCACCATGCAGATACGCGACAGGTCGACCTCCGGGCGGTCCATCAGCCACACATACGCCCCCAGGACATCCCGGTACATCTCGTTGAACAGTTGTTCATCCCGAGCGATGGCCCGCCGAGCGAGTTTCATCGAACTCGGCTTGATGCTCTCCCCGTGACCGCGCAGGTCAATCGCCAGCACGGCAAAACCGCCCTCGTGCAAACCCGGCACCAGCGGTCGCCATGCGCCGCGATCCGAGCGGAACATGTGCAGCAGGATGACCACCGGAGCCCCCGCCCGATTCGCCGGCGGGTAGTAGTCCGCCACAATCGTCACGCCGTCCTCGGTCGGGAAGGTAGTCCGCTCGGGACGTAGCTCATTCCCCGGCGCCGCCGCGCACGAAAACAGTACGCCAAACAGCACAGACATTCTAAGCTTCAGCATGACTCCACTCCCTCTTGTGATGCAACCGGGCAACGCTCGCCGGCGATTCACGCAGCGCCTCAACACCGCACGGGCCTGGGCCACACCGGAGGCCTCGTGATCCGCACCAGATCCTCCGGCTGAACCCCGATGGGATACCGGGCCAACGCCCGGGCGAGCACGTCTGGCTGCCGATCGTTCATGCGTATCCCTGCTACTTCGGGGCTGGACACGGCTGCGCGTCACGAACCAGAATCTACGAGCCTGACACGCGCGGGTCAACGGTGTGCCTCCATCTCTGAACAACGCCCGTTGAACCCCTCAGCCTGGCACCCGCGAAACGCACCAGAAACGTCCCATAACCACCTGGCTACCCGCCCCACGCGAGCGACCTATACCAAGAACAGTTTGAGCTGGCCGATTGGGTTTGCAGGAGTGGGCGATGCAAAACGCACTCCCCTCCCTCCCAGGGAGGGGTTGGGGAGGGTCGAGAGGCTCCAAGCCAACCCCCTCACCCTGCCCTCTCCCCCAGGGGAGAGGGGTCTGCAGCCACAGTCTTGCCACGGTTCGCTATACCGCTCACCACTCGCTGCGACAAGGTGCCGATACGATCAGTGCCGTCCACCACAGGCTATGCCGTTCCCGGCAAGGCCGAGAATCACTCCTCGGCCACATCGGGAAAACTGCCCGGGGATGGCAGGGAGAACGCGGCGAAACGCCGGCTCACCGCCTGATCCCGAAATGACCGCGCCTGAACCCGCGTACTTGCAGCCGCGGTCCCGAGGATGTCATCAGCATGGAGACGCACGCTCACAACTACCGCCCGCCCGCCTGCACCATGCACACAAGCGCGCTTCGGGGACACCCGATCATTCCGCCACCCGGACGCGCCGGGGGCCACCTCCGTCGCCGACACGCGCAGGTTTTACAAAAGCGCACAAGTTCCTACACGAACCTGCACGCACCCGTCGAGTCTAGCCGTGAACCGTGCTTCGTCTCCACCTACTGCCCGGTGATGGTAAGGAGTCGTTACGGGAGCACACAACTTCCGACACGCTACCGGCTTGTATCGGCGGACCTGAATTGGTCTAATCGAGAACGTCCTCAGGAGGAAAGGAGGGTTCGGCGAATCGGGCGCCGCGAAGAAGCGCAGGCACATCAACGCCGACTTTCTTCCTGCGCCGATATGGGTGGTATCCGCCAGGGTTTCGCTGCTCGATGCGGCCTCTGCGGGTCTCCCCGGCCGATGGCGAGCCGGCGGTTGGCGGAAGGCCCGTCGCTAGTAGGAATGAACCACACAACTGCGCCGTGGGGAGGGTTTCCCGGCGTAGTTGATTCTCATAATCGGATCTTGCTCAATGATGAGAATGACAGTTTGTGCGAACGTCGCACGGTGAGACGGAACGCGCTCGATGACGTCATCGGGGCGGTCCGTTCGCATGGAGGATCTGCACTATGGATTGGAAGCGAAAGCTATTTCCGCTAACCGCGGTACTGTTGTGTACGAGCGTGGTTATCGCCACTTCGGCGATCGCCGATGATGAAGCCCCCGCCATCCGGGGAAAGTCGACGCTCAAAGCCTCAACCGGTTGGGCCACTAACCCTGACGGGGCTGCTCAGGGCAGCTCGGGGGCTACGGTTGGCACCACCACCCCGGGGCGAACGCCCCTGGCGATACACCAAGGCACTCCCCTCCCCCCCACGGAGAAGCTGGACAAGTGGGATCCGTCCAGGACGCACAGCGTGTCCGACCTGGACACGAACCAGCAGCGTGGCGGCTTGCGTGCTACCGGTGACGACTGCTCGGACCCGTACGTGATCACGTCTCTGCCGTACACCGACCAGAATGACACCACTGGCCGCGGCGTGGACTACGGCACGTATGAAGACTGTTCGGGACCGACCATCTACTCTGACGTGGTCTACAGCTATACCCCGACCGCGGACATAGCCCTGCGGATCTCGACCTGCTCGACGGACGTCGAGGCTGGCTCTCACAACCAGGACACCCGTCTGTTGATCTTCGAGGACTCATGCACCGGGGACGTCGCATCCTGCAACGACGACTCTCTCGATAGCTGCATCGTCGAATGGCCTGAACAGCCCCAAGATGCCAGTCGGATGGCCACGGTCGATGGTTTCATCGCCGAACTGGGCCACACCTACTACATCGTGGTGACGGAGTGGGGCGACGAAGGCGACGAGAACTGCGGCGATGGCACTTACGAGCTAAACGTGCGCCTGGCCGATCCGGGCGGATGCTGTCACATCGTGCCGCCGCCTGATTCCTGCTCCAACGGCGTCTACTCGCCCGATTGCCTGGGACTGGCCGACGTGTTCACCGCGAACACGGCATGCCCGTCACCCTGCCAGGAGGATCCTGACCCCACCGACCACGACTGCCCCGAAGACGTCATTTGGGGCCCCGGTACCTCGGGAACCCAGTGGTACGTCGGCAACGCGATCAGCGACGCCGGCGCGGTGGATCGCAAGCAGTACGAAGCTTTCTGGAACCTGGAAGATCCCATCGCCGCGCTACGCGTCTGGGGCGTTACCGCAAACTTCGACTGGGACACAGCCTGCAACAAGTTCGAGAACGTTGACTTCTTCGTCGAGTTCTGGAGCGAGAGCGGCGACTTTGGACCGGGCACGCTTGTACACGGTCCCTGGCGCATCGCCCGCGGTCCGGATCTGACCGTGCTCGACTACGGGGTTGGTTTC
>JAAEQG010001122.1 GCA_024231775.1 bacterium | reverse complement strand
TGCTACGGGGAGGGCCGGGGAGGCGAAAGAAAGGGGACAGGCACCGCCGGACGGATGGCGGAGGTGAGTCCCCTTTTTTCGCTGGCCTACAGTTCGGCCGGTGGCATGGTCCCACAATCCTTGGTGGCGGTGCCATGCTACCGGCCGCTGTTGCCGGAAGCATGCTCCCAGTGCGATCCGGGTCAGCCAAGGCCACACTACACCCACAGGCGTCGAGGGAACATGCTTCCACGAACGGCTGCGGAAGCATGAAGATATGAAGAGAGAGCATCCTTGGAATGCCGTTGGTAAACTGGTCGGTTATCGGAACGGCCAACAACCAACGGGAAGGAGCCCTCTATGACGATATCTTACATCGGCGCGGATGTGGATAGCAAGATGACGGAATTGGCGATAGACAACGGCCGGGAGATTCGGCGGTACAGGGTGCCCACCGCCATTCCGCCGCTTAAGGAGGTCCTGGCGGAAGTCCCGGGTATCAAGAAGCTGACGTTTGAGGAAGGGCCGATGGCACAATGGCTCTACCGTAACTTGAAGCAGGACGTCGACGAACTGATCGTCTGCGACCCGCGGCGCAACCGCTTGATCACCGACGATGGCGACAAGGACGACCCGATCGACGCGAGCAAACTGGCGGAACTGCTGCGGGGCCGGTATCTGCGGGCGGTCTACCACAGCGACGACGATCAGCAGGTCTTGCTCAAGCAGTGGGTCAGCCTCTATCACGATCGCGTAAAGGAAGCCGTGCGCCAGATCAACAAGATCCGCGCCCGCTGCCGGATGCACGGCATGCGTCCGCCTCGTGGGGCGCTGCGCAACGAGGCGATCTGGGAGCGGTGGATCGCCGAGATCAAGCAACACCCCGTGGCTGGGCAGTTGCGGATGCTGTGGACGGGACTTCTGGCCAACCGTCGCCAGGTGCGAATGGCCAGGGCGATGCTGGGGCGTATGGCAAAGCAATATCCGGTGATAGACGCCTGGCGGGAGCTTCCTGGCGTGGGACTGATTCGGTCTGTGACGTTGCTGTCGTATCTGGACACGCCCTGGCGTTTCGCCAGCCCCAAGAAGTTGTGGAAGTACTGTGGCGTCGGACTTCAGCGCAAAGCCAGCGGGACCGACAAGCGTGGTCATCCCAAACCCGGGTCGCTGAAGCTGGCCTATCGGGTGAATCGTCGTTTGAAGGAAGCGGTTGTGGGCGCCGCCCGCAGCGCGATAAACCAGGGCGACAACGTGTTCTCGGACTACTTCGGACGTTTGATAAGGAACGGAGTCCATGAAGCCAACGCCTGGCACGCCGTCTCTCGCAAGCAGTTGGCGGTGATGTGGGGCATGTGGAAGACCGGCAGCCGGTTCCACGAGGCCTGGGTGTGCGACTGAGTCACGAGCCAACGACAACAGCGGTTGTTCAGGGAAAGCCATGACCATAGAATGGGCCAAATCCTCGCTGGAGCTCCTGTGGTGCCATTGGGCGGTCCTTCGGGATCAGCTCCTCAGCATGAATGGGCCCTGCGAGGTTATCTTGCCACGCCCGAATGATCTTCATGGGCCTCCGCTTGGCGGAGAGCTCTCGATAGGTGCTTGGCGGCGTCTTTCTCACTGACCGTCGTGAAAGACACAACAGATCAAGCGGTCCTCTGGGTCTCGAACAACAGTTGCGAGTTGGCGACGGCTGGCCGACATCGGCCCACGGAACGGGCGGCACGAGCGGAGTATGGATGCCCTTCGGAGCAACCGACGGGCGAGCGGTGGAATATTGTTGACTCCTCGCTCTTCATAGGTGGCACCGCGGAACGCGCCGGCCGGAAGCATGCTACTCGCCTATTTGGAGTGCGGCGAGCCCTCGCCGCTCTGACATGTCGCGGAGCGACGCCTCTTCTTCTGCCGTTGCTTCTGCATTTTCTTCTGCTTCTTCTACCCCGCCCTGAACTGCGGTGGCATGCGGTGTGACGGTGGTTCTGTCGGCCGGAAGCATGTTCCAAGCGCGACCTGGGTGAGACAAGACCGCT
>JAAEQG010001121.1 GCA_024231775.1 bacterium | reverse complement strand
TCGGGCGAGATCATGCTGGCAGCGGTCCCGTTCACACGGCTCTCGCACATGATCTTCTTCCCCCTCACACGGGGGCACACGGGATCCGAGTTCGGAGCGGTGCGCCACGCCAGGGACTGGTAAGGAAGTGAGAAGTGGGAAGTGGGAAGTGACGAGTGAGAAGTGGGCAATCCGACACTTCTCACTATTCACTTCTCACTTCTCACTTAAAAACAGAAGGGATATCTGATATGAGTGAGGAGGCCATGGCCGCCGCTGGGGCGGCCGCTGAGATTGCTGACGAGGGACTGGACAGGGGGGCTGCGAAGCTCCGGCCGGAGCGGATTCGGAATGTCATCCGGGAGGTTCTGGACAATGAGACCGGCGCGCGCCTGAAGGTCTACACGGACACCTGTGTTCACTGCGGGCTGTGCGCGGAGGCCTGCCATTTCTACCTGTCCAATGACAATGATCCGAGATTCTCGCCAGCGGGCAAGGTGCGGCAGACCGTGTGGGAGCTGCTGCGGAAAAAGGGGGATGTCGGGGCGGACTTCATCCGGAGGGCCGCGGAGATCGCCTACACCGAGTGCAACCTGTGCCGGCGCTGCTCCATGTACTGCCCCTTCGGCATCGACATCGCGTACCTGATGCTGGTGATCCGGCGCATCTGCCACAAGCTGGGGGTGACGCCGCAGTACATCCGGGCCACAGCGGACAGCCACGCGGCCACCCTGAACCAGATGTGGGTGCGGGAGGACGAGTGGACGGACAGCCTCATGTGGCAGGAGGAGGAGGCCCGGGACGAGATTCCCGACATCCGCATTCCGCTGGAGAAAGAGGGCGCGGACATCCTCTACTCGGTGATCGGGCCGGAGCCCAAGTTCCGCGCCCAGCTCATCTACCAGGCCGCGGTGATCATGCATCAGGCCGGGATGAGCTGGACCATGCCGGCCACGCCAGGGTGGGACAACAGCGACATGTGCATGTACACCGGGGACAACGAGATGATGGGGCGTCTGAAGAAGGCGCACTTCGAGACCGCGCTGCGCCTGCGTGCGAAGCGCATCGTCATGGGCGAGTGCGGGCACGCGTTCCGCTCGGTGTACGACACCGGGAACCGCTGGGTGTCGTGGCGGATGCCGCCCGTTCCCGTGACCCACGCCATCGAGTTCTACAGCGAGCTGTTCCGGGACGGGAAGATCCGCATGGCGAAAAAGTT
>JAAEQG010001120.1 GCA_024231775.1 bacterium | reverse complement strand
GATCGCGCCGACGGCCGGGCATGGAGCCCGCCGAGCGGGCTCAGCGCTCAAGCGCACTCCACGACAGGGATGCGCTGTGTTCTGGGTGGGAATCATCGTCCTCTCCTTATCTCCCCGGTCCGGGTGGATGATCCGAAACCGAGATCCTTTGAGGTCGGTGCTTCGTTGCCGTCTCCAAGATCTCGAACCTGAATCGTCAGTTGGCCGTAGCGCGCTTCGACTTTCATCCGCACGCTTTCACGAAACCCGAAAGCCCTGAGCCAGTTTCCGCTAAACCGGATCATGGGAACGTGACCGTTGCCTTGCCACAGCTTGCTGACCGTCATGCCTTGAAGTCGTGGTAGCGGCAGCCGTGGTGGCGACGGGGAGGTGACCCCCATGGCCTCGAGCTGTTCGCGCTCGGGGAAGCGAGTCAGGCCGCAATGCCAGATCTTTTTCCTCCGGGAGAGCATGGAGCAATCCCGGAAGGGTCCGAGAATCTCCTCGGAGAGCTCCAGACCTTGGAAAAGGGGCAGCAGCCAGCACCTCGGGACGGTGTCTGCCCAGCCGTATCGGTAGATCCGATGCACCTCCAGGCCCACTTCCTCCGCCAGTCGTCGGAACTGCCCGTTGTGATAGCTGGAGGGGTTACAATCCCGCTGCCAGGCGAAGGCGTTGGCGGCGTGAACGGCCTGATGAAGCAAGATCGTCAGGATGTCGCTGACCGGCCGATTCAGGTCCGTTCTGTAGAGCGTGATCAGGTGGCCCCGGGGGTTGTACAACGGCTGCTCCGGCAGCGGTGGGTAACCTTCCTGAATTTTCAGATCGGGCGGGTTCTGCTTGAGCTCGGCATCCGGGAAGAGCGTCATGAGCACCCCCAGGCATCGCGCCAACTCGCTCTCGGCCCGCTGCGTCGCGTGAAGGGGAACCGCGGCCGTCGAGGGACCCGCTCGGAATCGGCGTCTTCTACTTTCGACCATTTTCGGCCTCCAGCTGTTGGTCAATATCGAGATACTCCTGGACCAGCTTGACACTGCACGCCAGAGCATGGGCGGTTTCCTGAGGCGTCAAACTCTGCAATCTGCAATGCCGTACCCGATCATACTGGCTGAGGTACCGATCGACGGCCTCCAGGCTGTGGTGCGTCAAGCGAGCGATCAGGTGGGGCTCCTTGGCCCCCACGTAACGCATGCGGCAGATAATGCGTTTGTGGGTAATCCCGCTGCCGACGTCATGCAGGGTGGCGCGGCGGGGGACGATCTGGCCTTGCTCGCGTTCGTGCTCGGCCAACAGGTGGGCAATCCGCGACTCGGCGGTGGTGAGCATCTCCGCGAGGTCACAGTTGGAGAGTAATCCCCCTTGCTGATGAGCTTGCTGGCAGAGACGGAGTGCCTTATCCAGCATTCTCTGGTCAGCCAACTTGCGGTTCACGCGGCCATCAATGTCCTCTGAGTTGCTCAACTCAAGCACCACAGGCACCAAATCCGTGTCGGCGATGCGCTGGTGGCGGCGTGGCGGATCGTCGATGCTGACTGCCGCCCACACCACTTGTCCGTGGTGTACCCGCTCAAGAGGCTGCATGTGCCGGTTGACTACCTCCAAGATCATTTCCGCACAGAGATCGCAGATGCGCCGGCCACCGAGGCGGGGAAACTCCTTGGCGATTTTGTGAGCCAGTGCATTGTGCAGTGTTTTAGCCTTTTGTGAGTCGAATTTCTTACGTACATAGTCAGGCTTGCGGACCATCATCTCACCTCCTTTGCCGCCCTTTTTTTTCCCACTCGCAAGAACCGAGGCGCATCAGCTCTTCGAGGTGATAGGACATCGTCTTGTCGGTCTGGCATTCGGTAAGGAGCTCGATGTAACACTCGACGAGCTTGCGCCCTCGCCCCAGAAGAAAGGCGATCTGACCCACGTCCATGCCTTGACGTTCCAGTTGCACACAACGGGTGAACGTCGCCAGGTAATTGGCGACTGCCTCCGGCGAGTGCCGGAGCGTCAGGCAAATCTTGCTCGTGGTCAGACCTTGGAGGGCCAGCCGCACGATCTGGGTGCGATGGCTGAGGGCCGGCCCGATGTCGTGAATGGTGCTACGCAGAGCAATCAGGCCTTGCGGATCGTCCTTGCGCAGCGCCGTGAGGTCCCGGGTGATGGTGCGTGGGGTGACCAAGAAGATTCGATAGGCCAGATCTTCGCAGGTGAGCAAGGCACCCTGGCTGAGTGCTTCCTGGCAGAGGGCCGGAATCCGGGAGCGGCGAAACGCCCCCGGGCCTTCCCGTTGGATCAGGTCATCGTCCTGCTCGCCGCGATGCACACTCAGGCACACCGTCTTCTTTTGGCAGGCGCCAAGCGGCTTGCCCGCCGGCTCCTCGGCTCCGACGGCGACCAGGGTGAGCTTGCCGGGTTGTACTTCGGCCGGAGCCACGCCGAAATAAGGGCCGAAGACCTCCTTGACTACGCCGAGAACCGCTTCGGCTTCAAACGGCGAGCAGTTGAGCCCGTCGCGGACCTCGGCCAGGAACTGGGCGTCCAGCGTCTTTGAGCCGAGCCGGTCAACAACTTCCTTGCGTCGATTACGAATTCCCATCACCGGCTCCTTCCTCTGTTTGGATCGACACCCACCGGCCACGCCCCACGATCAGGTGGTCGACCAGGCGCAGACCGAGCACGCTCCCCTGCTTACCCAGGTGCCGTGTGAAGCACAAGTCCTCCACGCTGGGGCGCGGGTCGCCCGAGGGGTGGTTGTGGAAAACGATCAACCCCGAGGCATTGTGCTGCAGCGCCAGCCTCAAGATCTGCCGCGGCTCGACCGCGGCCCGGCTGGCGGTGCCGCGGAAGATCTCTTCCGCGCCGATCAGCCGGTTGTCGGCGTTGAGCCATAGCGCCCCCACCACCTCCTGCTCGCTCCCGCCATAGCGCCGCATCAGGTACTCAACGGCGAGCTGGGAGCGATTGAGCAAAACCCCGTTGGCCAGATTACTCCAAGCAACACGCCGCCCCAGCTCGACCGCGGCGTGCAACCTCAGCCACGCTTGCGTGAACCAGGGCCGCTGCAAAAGCCTCTCGGTCGGCTGCGTCAAAACTGCCAGGGACAGACCCGCCTGACCCGAGCCTTCGGCGATGATTTCACGCGCCATCTCCAGGGCAGAGGTTTCCGGCCGCCCGCGCAGCAGCACCGCGAGCAGCTCCGCATCGCATTGCGTCTGGGCTGCAAAGGGCCACAGGCGCGGCGGGGAGGTCTCGGTGCCAAGGGTTGGTTGCTGAACTGCCGAGCGACGGCAATCATGGCACAGCATCACCCGACCCTCCTCGGGACGGCGAGCTGCCGGAGTGGGTCAATGACTTTGAGACACTTTTTTTCGGGAATTAGTACTTGCCTCTTGTACGGTCCGCCAACAGGTCGGTCGCCGGCTCCGCCACAATGGCCATTGGCCGAGAAGAGCTGGGCGGCCACGCCACCGGGTGTGGCCGATCCAAACTCCTCGGGACCGAGTACGAGTCCCGCGCCGTCCAAGTACTCAGGCCAAGATTTCCAGTAAAAGGGGGGCACTGGGACTACCGAGGTCCTACTAACGCACAGCGGTCGGCCCTTGATCTGCTGGGGCGACGGCTGGTCGGCCGCGCTCCTCGGGCAGCCGCACAGCGGTCGG
>JAAEQG010001119.1 GCA_024231775.1 bacterium | reverse complement strand
TGAGGGCAGGGAGAGGGGATCGAGGGGTGAGGGGTCTGGGCGGGGGTCCGGGAAAACGTGTGCGGGAGGGGGAATTGGGTGGGAGGGGAGTTTTCGACCACGCCTCCGGCATGGACGCTTCGCGTCTTAAGGGGGACTTCGCCCCCCGGGCCGGCTGGAAGCCGGCGCTCCCAGCACGATCGAGGTCGTTCCAATTCGCAGAATATGTCCAAACGACATCATTACTTCGTTGTTACCGCCATTGTTCCTGCTTCTCCGCGCGCGGGAGGCCACGCTCCGGGTGCTGCCAGCGCACCAATGCCTCCAAGCCGGCGATCCGGTCGTTGTCCAGGGCCAGCGATCGGCTGATAGTGGAGCCGCAGCTCACCGCGCTCCACGGCCTTGCGCAACCCCGCTTCCAGCTCCAGGCGGCGAATCGTCAGGGCGTCGGTGCCGCGATCGAAAACCCGGTGATGTAGCGCCTCAGCGCCGTCTCGTAGTCGTCGACCAGAGCACGGATCTCCTCGAGATCCCGGGCGTCGTCTGCGTTGATCCGGTTCGTCTCGGTCGCAGAATCAGACTCGGCTACTTGATGTGGCAGGTGAGGCACAGCTGGCTGGCAACGTTGGGCTTGACCAGGAACGGCGTGATGGTCGGATCGTGGACGTCGTGGCAGGACGGACACTCGACCCTCCCGTTGAAGAGCTCGACGTCGCTCCATCCCGCATTGAGGTCGGGGGGGACACGGAACTCAGCATCTTGAGCCGGCGTGGGATAGGTCATCGTGATGGGATGATCGTTGCTGAGGCCGGTGCCCTGCCAGGCGGCCGGAGGATCGCCGTACATCTCGCCGTGACAGTTCCTGCAGTTGGGCGAAGAGGTCGTGTCGGGGATTCCGCCCGGTCCCGGTGCGTTCACCAGGTTGTGCTTGGTGCTTCCGAGGTTCCCATTGACGACGACCATGCTGACGGTCCCATCGTGGCAACCCAGGCAAACCCCGGAAATGGTCAGCGTCGGCTGCCCGGGGACGGTGTTCATCGTCGGACTCGAATACGTCGTGAACACGGTGGTCAGATCGACGAACCTGTTCCACAAAGGCGCGACGACGTCGGTATTCGCCGTGTGGGGGGTATGGCAAAAGGCGCATACCTGGTCCGAGAAGCCCCCTACCGTGGAGAGATCGTGTCGTGAGCCGACGACCGTCTGCGCGGCGACCTGAGCAGCCGCGACGGCGAAGAGCAGCCCGAGGGCGAGCGCGGCGACGGTCCGAACGGCAACGTTCGCATTCCGGCGCCTCATCTCGTCCCGGGTCTCGCCCGACGGCGAATCGCGATGTCCGATGATACGGTTCCAAGCCATCATGCCACCTCCTTCGGCTCCTTTCCCAGAGCCATCACGTGCCGGGATTCTAGCATGACGAGCGCAGTGGCGGGAGACCATTCCTCCCGCCATTGCTCTCGTCGATCTCTGGCTTCGTTCCCGCGGCCCTACTTGACGTGGCAGGTCAGGCAGAGCGCGCTGTTCGCGTTGGAGGCGACCAGGAAGGGGAGGAAGGTGGGGTCGTGGACGTCATGGCACGACGAGCACTGGACCGTGCCGGCGATCAGCAGGGGCGCCACCGCCGCGTTCGTGGGGTCGACCAGCTCGGTGTCGGCCAGGAACAGGGCGTTGTCGTAGGTGAAGTTGACCGGGTGGTCGTTGGTCAGATCCGTCCCCATGTTGGCACTACCGGTGCCGATGGCACTGATCAGGGTGGCGGCGTTGGTCGGGGTCTCCTCACCGGCCGCGATGTTCGGATCGTTGTAGAGGGTGCCCACCCCGACGGTGTCGTCGTGGCACGACATGCAGAGGTTCGACACCGCGGTCCCGCCGCCGATGTCGGCGATGGTGTTCAGCGCGGCCCCGCCGGTGCCGGCGTCGAAGGTCCCACTGTCGTAGGTGCCATAGGCCGCGACCGTCGACAGCTCGTGGTTCCACAGCGGGTAGTAGTTGATCTGGGGCGGCCCCTCAGGCTGGTGAGGGGTGTGGCAGAACACGCACACCCGTTGGCTCACGGGCAGGGCGGCGCTCAGGTCGTGCTTCGAGCCCACGACCGTCTGCGCCCCCGCAAGAGAGGCCACGAAGATGGCCAGGCATGCGATCAGGGCAATCCGTTTCATCATGTCCAAGTCTCCAATTCCTTAACGGCCCGGACTGGCGAACGCCAGGGGCGAGATCGAAAAATCGTGCCGCTGAGCCGGTGATCGAGACCGGTACGACCACCGCTTCCACGACTCGGAAGGAAGCGACCGTCACGCTCAGAACCTCGTTGGGATGCCGCGTTCGTGTCGCTGTGCCTCCACCTCCGCCCTGATTCTACCAGATTCGGGACCCAGGGTCAACAGGCAATGGCTGACGCAAGATCCTTCCGAAGTCCTCCCCCAGGCCGATCCTACCAGAATTCGGGGACCCCGGGTTATCAGCCAATGGCTTATTTCTGACCTCCGAATGGATGAGTCGGGTAGATGCGTCGGGCTCCTGCAGGGCCGCCGCTGAGCGCACCTCGGCCTCAGATCGCTGCGCCGAGGGACCTGAAGCGGTGCCGCGCGGGACCTGAGGCGAGGGTTGATTTCGGGAGTCGACAGTGCGTAGGATAGGTCCGGCAAGCCGGTGCCGGGCCGCTCCCAGAGTCGCCTGGCACCTCCACTACCGTGCCCGTGCTGAAGTGGAGGGGTGGTTGTCGGGGTTGCCCACAGCCGCCGCTCTTGTGGTACTCTCCTCGGCCTGGAGGCCATACCACGGCCGCCATCGCCACACCACGTGGCATCATGACGAGTAGGGATGCTTCTGCGCCCATGCACTCCACCCAACACGATAGCCCAAACTGATGAGGTCCCCCATGGTGAAGAGGTTCGCTCTGCTGTTCGCGCTTCTAGCCGCCGGCGCCCTAGCTCAAACCACTGAAGATTGCATGACTTGCCATGGCGATGCCGATCTGACGACGAGCACCCCCGAAGGAACCAGGTTCTCCCTGCATGTCGATCTCGAGGTCTATGAGAACTCGATCCACGGGGTGTTCGACTGCATCGAC
>JAAEQG010001118.1 GCA_024231775.1 bacterium | reverse complement strand
GTAGGGGAGACGCTACAACTCGCTGCCTGGTTGGGCGTATCGCCTCTTGGCACGGACGTGGGTGATTTGGCAACGTGGGTCGTCGAGCACGGCGTTTCGTGGGTGACGTCCGATGTGTCGTCCGATCCGCGCACGCGTGGGATAGATTGCGCCATGGTCCCGTATGCTTACGTCGGCGTGCCTATGCGGAGCCGTGGCAGAGAGGTTGGGGTGTTCAGCGTGGTCGGGAGGGTGGGGCAGCAATTCAGCGCCGAGGAGGTGGCGCTGTTGGCTTCCATCGCCGATCACGTGGCGGGGGCGGTGGAGAGCGCCCGGCTGCGCAGGGAGGCCGAACGGACAGCCGTGATGGAGGAGCGGGAGCGGCTGGCGCGTGAACTCCACGATTCGGTGACTCAGTTGTTGTACAGCTTGAGCCTCTTTGCCGAAACGGGGCGGCGGTTGGCCGGAGCTGGAGAATTGCAAGATACGGAGGATTACCTGAACCAGATTGGGCAGACTGCTCAACAGGCGCTCAAGGAGATGCGGATGCTGGTCCACGAGTTGCGGCCACCGGTGCTGGAGCGAGAGGGCTTGGTGGGGGCTTTGCAGCAGCGACTAGACGCGGTCGAGAGACGGGCCGGTGTGGATGCCAGTCTGTTGACAGACGGTTTGCTCGAGTTGCCGGTGGGTGAGATCGAATTGCCGGTGCACGTGGAAAAAGTTCTCTACCACATCGCGCAGGAGGCACTGAACAATGCCCTCAGGCACGCCGTGGCAACCTCGGTGCAGGTGCGCATTTGCACCGACGATGATCGAGTGGAATTAGAGGTGGCGGATGATGGCAGAGGTTTCGATCCCAGCACTGCGAGCGACACGGGCGGCCTGGGGCTGACCGGCATGCGTGAATGGGCGGGGAGGCTGGGAGGAGAGTTGACGGTCATCTCGGCCCCGGGGCAAGGCGCCACGGTGAGAGTGGTGATTAGGAGGCATTCTAATGGTTGAGACAATTCGTATTCTCGTTAC
>JAAEQG010001117.1 GCA_024231775.1 bacterium | reverse complement strand
GACCAGATCCGGGCGCTCTACGCCAAGCTGCCCGACTCCAAGGTGCGCGGCTACAAACCCGGGCGCTTCAGCTTCAACGTCGCCACCGGAGCCCGCGGCGGCGGGCGCTGTGAAGCCTGTGAGGGCAACGGGGCTAACAAGATCGAGATGGACTTCCTCGCGGACGTGTGGGTCGCCTGCCCGGTGTGCAACAGCCGCCGCTTCAACCGTGAGACCCTCCAGATTCTGTTCAAAGGTAGATCCATCGCCGACGTGCTAAACATGGACGTGCAGGAGGCCCTCGCTCACTTCACCAACATCCCCAAGATCGTCGCCATGCTCCAGACCCTCCACGACGTCGGTCTGGACTACATGAAGCTGGGGCAGAGTTCCACGACCCTCTCGGGCGGCGAAGCCCAACGCATCAAGCTGGCCCGCGAACTGGTCAAACGATCGACCGGGCGCACACTCTACCTGCTGGACGAGCCCACCACGGGCCTGCACTTCGACGACATCAAGAAGCTGCTCGCCGTGCTGCACGGCTTCGTTGATGCGGGCAATACCGTGGTGGTCATCGAACACAACCTAGACGTGGTCAAGACGGCGGACTGGATCATCGACCTCGGTCCTGAAGGCGGCGAGGCTGGCGGGGCGATCGTTGCGGAGGGCACGCCCGAACAGGTGGCGAAAGTAAAGCGCAGTTACACGGGACAAGCTCTGCGTCCGGTGCTGGCGCCGCGCAGTTCAACCCGCGCCGGCGACCGCCCGCGCGGGGCAAAACCGGCGGCTCCTTTGCGACGCGGGGGTGAGCTCAAGGAGATCACCGTTGTCGGCGCCCGCCAGCACAACCTCAAAGACATCACCGTTCGCGTACCACGCGGAAAGACCACCGTCTGCACGGGGCTGTCCGGCAGCGGGAAGAGCAGCTTCGCCATCGACACCGTATACGCCGAAGGGCAACGACGTTACGTCGAATCGCTGAGCGCCTACGCCCGACAGTTTCTCGGGCGATTGCAGAAACCCAAGGTCGAGCACATCGAGGGCTTGTCCCCGGCGATCTGCATCGAGCAGAAGTCCGCCGGACACTCGCCGCGCTCAACGGTCGGTACGGTTACGGAAATCTATGACTACATGCGCATACTCTGGGCGCGCATCGGAACCCCCTACTGCCCCAAGTGCAACGTGCCGGTGGGCACGCAGACGAGTGACGAGATCGTCGAGCGCGTGCTGACCCTGGGAGCCAGGGCGGGGGCGGGAACAACCGTGCTGCTGCTGGCTCCGATCCAACCGGCGAGTCACGAGACCTACGCGGAACTGTTCGCCCGGGAGCACTCGAACGGCTTCACTCGGGTGCGGGTCAACGGCGTGCTGCACCGCCTCGACGAAGACATCCCCCTCGACGCTCGCCGGCGACATCAGATCGAACTCGTGGTGGATCGCGTCATCGTGCGGGCCACGCAGCGCTCGCGCATCACCGACAGCGTCGAGCAGACCCTCACCCTCGGCGACGGGGTAATGAAGGTCGTGGTTGCCGGCGATCGCGACCAGTCATCGAAGCCACGGAGACGCCAGACGAAGAAGACCGCAACCAAACGGCGTCTGCAGATAGATGACGCGTATCGATTCTCGCAGTTGCACTCCTGCGTCAAGTGCGGGCGGAGCTACGACGAACTCACTCCGCACCATTTCTCTTTCAACAGCTCGATGGGGTGGTGTAAGTCCTGCGAAGGGCTGGGCACCCAACTCGGGGCCAGTCCCGCGTCCATCATCGTCCACCCCACGCGTTCGCTCATGGAGGGCGCGGTCGCGGGTTGGGAGAACGTCGATCCGCTGCAACCGCTGGGGCGTTGCCTTCAAGCGGTCGCGGATCGGTGCGGTTTCGATCCCGAGCGACCGTGGCACGATCTTGCGG
>JAAEQG010001116.1 GCA_024231775.1 bacterium | reverse complement strand
GGATTCGAGACGCTCTCGTTCCTGGGCCACGTCTACCGGGGCCAGGTTGTGCTTTTCTTCCAGGTCGCTGGGGTTGGAGATGACGACCAGCATACGGATCGGGCGTTCCTCGACCGGGCCGCCCCAGGGCAGCGCGATGGGCAGATAGCGCGAAAAGGGTGTGTCCGCCTGGGCGCTCAGGGTGATGGAATCGTCCTGCAGCAGCTCCCACGGCAGGGCGTGCAGTTCGGCGGCAGCGGTGTCTATGCGCAGGCGGATGCGACGCTGCGGCGCTTGCCCACGCGCCTCGACCCAGGCGCTTTGCAGCGCGCTGTCGGCGGTCAGCATCTCGAACAAGCGCTGCCCGTCGGCTGCCGAATCGCCGCTAGAGCTCCAGGGCAGGACGTCGGCAGCGATGTGCCCACGCGGGAACTCTTGCTGGCCGCCGAGGGTGATCTCGACCGGGTAGCTGTCGTCAGTCTGTTCAAAGATGCGGATCTCCAGGTCGGCAAAGGTCTGGTCTATGGTGTGATTTGGCATTGAACCCTCCTCAAAATCTTTAGCGTTTGGCGTCGTGCAGCCGGAATGCCTGCCCCAGCGCCTTTATCGTTTCATTCATCCGGTCCAGGCCGGTTGGGACAGGTGAGGCGGTACGGTTCGCCCGGCAAATAGCGGTCCCACTCCTCGCGTGTCATATTGCGGTACACCCTCTGGCAGCCGATCTCTGCTAGTTCTTCGAGTGTGGCAATCCATACCCGCACCGTGTGGTCAGCACTGCCGGACGCCAGCCATCGCCCATCGGGGCTGAAGTCCACGGACAAGACCCAATCCTCGTGACCGCTGAGTACGCGCGGCGGTGCTGCTAGATCATTCATATCCCACACCCGCACCGTGTGGTCTTCACTGCCCGAAGCCAGCCAGCGCCCACCGGGGTTGAAGGCCACGGCCCTGACACTAGCCTCGTGATCGTTGAGCACGCGCGGTGCCGCTGCTAAATCACTCATATCCCACACTCGCACTGTGCGATCGTAACTGCCCGGTGCTAGCCAGCGTCCATCGGGGCTGAAGGCCACGGCCCAGACCTCTTCCTCGTGACCGTTGAGCACATGCGGCGACGCT
>JAAEQG010001115.1 GCA_024231775.1 bacterium | reverse complement strand
TCGGCACGCGAGTTAGCCTATCTGATGCGAGACGGTGCCGAGATGGACGCGTGGGTCGCCGAGATTCTGAACGAAGCGCACCGCTATTTCGAGAACCGGGACGAACGGGGCGTGGCGTCATTGGTGTTCCCGCGGATCATGCACACTCTGGGGACCGCCCTGGAACAACTGTATCCGGACAGCCGCATACTGTTCAATGAAGCCTTGCCTGTGGTCAAGCGGAACGCGAGTCGCGCCCAGCGCGACTGGCTGAAGTCGCTGGGACTCTACCCGAACGCCCGGACGACGATGGTGCAATGGTTGCGTCGTGTGCGTGAGGTGGCCTTCGAGGCCCTGGAGGGTGCGATTGTTGCCAGCGGGACCAGCGAGAGTGCCTGTCCGCGCAGCGTGCTGCGGAGCGATGAGATTGTCTGGGCCCGCGCGCCGGCGCGCCTCGATGTCGGTGGCGGTTGGACAGACACCCCCCCTTATTCGCTGGAGTGGGGCGGCTGCGTGATCAATGCCGCGGTGAATCTGAACGGCCAGCCTCCCATTCAAGCCTACGTGCGCGTCATCGATGAACCGGTGATTCGGATCGGTTCGATCGATCTTGGCGTCCGCATCGAAATTCGCCGCTTCGAGGACTTGCTGGACTACCGCAAAGCCACCGGCAGTTTCGCCCTGGCCAAGGCGGCGCTCGTGTTGGCCGGCGTGTCTCCTCAAGGCGCGCGCCGGCGGACCCTGAAGCAGGTTCTGAAGGCCTTTGGAGGTGGAATCGAGTTGACCACCCTCGCGGCCATCCCCAAGGGCAGTGGGCTGGGGACCTCCAGTATTATGGGGGCCGTGATTGCGGCGGCGCTGGCCCGCGCTGTGGGCCAGG
>JAAEQG010001114.1 GCA_024231775.1 bacterium | reverse complement strand
TTCTCCGGCGGCAACAAGTATCTCTTTCCCGGCATTGCCGCTTCCGAGATCATTAACTTTACGCACTGGCTGGGGGCATTGGTCACCAACTGTGAGGTGATCGGCAGGCCCCACACGCCGGTGCGGGCGGTGATCGAGCGGGCGGCCTCGTTGGTCAGCGTTCCCAAGCTCTATTTCAACCTGGTGGTCACGCACGAGGGGCTGGCCGGATTGTACGTCGGCTCGTCGGACGAAGCGTGGTTGCGGGCGACCCAACTCTCGGCCAAACGGCACATTGTGTACGTGGACAGACCCTTCCGGCGCGTGTTGTCCATCATGCCCGCGATGTACGACGATCTGTGGACGGCGGCCAAGGGGATGTACAAGCTGGAACCGGCCATCGCAGACGGCGGCGAGGTGGTGATCTATGCGCCCCACATCACCGAAATCTCATATACCCACGGACGGGTGATCGACGAGATCGGATACCATGTGCGGGACTATTTCACCGGGCAGTGGGAGCGTTTTAAACGGTATCCCTGGGGTGTGCTGGCTCACTCGACGCACGTGCGCGGCTCTGGAACCTGGCGGGACGGCGTGGAACGAGCGCGCATCCGGGTGACGCTTGCCACCGGCATCCCCCGCCAGCGGTGCGAGCGGGTCAACTTGGGTTACCTGGACCCGGCGTCGGTTGACGTGAACGATTGGCAGAAGCGAGAAGACGAGGGGATTCTGGTCGTCCAGCGGGCCGGTGAGACGTTGTAC
>JAAEQG010001113.1 GCA_024231775.1 bacterium | reverse complement strand
TAGTTCAATTGTGCCGATTGCCCGATTCCTGATCATGTTGCTCCTCATGTTCGAGTGGCCGCGCGGACTGAAGTCCGCGGCTCGCTGATCGGCGTGGTCATCCTGGACTTGGTATGAGGGATCCTCTCGATACCGTGGATGGCTCGACGGGGACAGGTCCTGGGGCTAGGCTGATGGTGTCGCGAGAGAGGCGTATCTCGTCGGCAGGTGATTCGCCTGCGGAGCTGGCAACGAGTCGGACCCGTACGGACCGGCACGCTCCAACCGCGCACCCGGCGCCGGAGCCGTAGCGCCCATGAGCAATGTCGAAATCGCCCGCACGTTTGAACGCATTGCCGATCTGCTGGAGATCAGCGGCGAGGACCGCTTTCGCATCAACACCTACCGCCGCGTCTCGCACACGCTCCGCGATCTGACCCAGGATGTCGCCGAACTTGCCGAGCAGGACCGACTGGCGGAGCTGCCCGGCGTGGGCAAGAGCACTGTCGGAAAAATCAAAGAGTATCTCGCCACCGGGACGATCGATCTGCTAACCGAGTTGGAGGACAAGCTGCCCGACGAATTACCCGACCTGCTGAAGATCCCGGGGCTGGGCCCCAAGACCGTAGCCCTGGTCCACCAGGAACTCGGGGTGGGGTCGATGGACGACCTCCGGGTGGTCATCGAGGACGGTCGGCTCGCCGCGCTGCCTGGGCTGGGGAAGAAGAGCGTCGAAAAGATCGACGAGGGGATCGCGTTCCTGGCCTCGTCCAGTGGGCGAACACGCCTGGGCGTAGCCCTGCCCATCGCGGAAGCACTGCTCGATCAGGTCCTGAGTATCCAGGGGGTGCGCCAAGCCACCCTGGCAGGTTCGATTCGCCGTGGGGCGGAAACCATCGGCGACGTGGACATCCTCTGCGAAGGGACCGCAGGGGAGGCGATCATCACCGAGTTCGTCAACTTGTCCGCAGTGTCGCGGGTGTTGGCGGCGGGGAAGACCAAGGGATCGGTCGTGGTGGTCATGCCAAACGGGAGCGAATTGCAGGTCGATCTGCGCGTGGTGGCGGGCGAGTCGTATGGCGCAGCGTTGCAGTACTTTTCTGGCTCCAAGGAGCACAACGTCCGCCTGCGCGAGATGGCGGTGAGGCAGGGGCTGCGGCTCAACGAGTATGGTCTCTTCGACGGAGAGAAGCAGCTCGCCGGGGCGTGCGAGGAGGACATCTACACCAGGCTGGGCCTGTCCTGTCCCGCGCCCGAGCTGCGCGAAGACCGCGGGGAGTGTGATCCCAAGTGGTCGCCGAGCAAGCTGATTACCCTCGACGATGTGCGCGGCGACCTGCATATCCACACCACCGCAAGCGATGGCGCGAACACAATCGAGGAGATGGCCCGGGCGGCGCAGGACCGTGGTTACAGCTACTTGGCCATCTGTGACCATTCCCGCAGCAGCGCCATCGCCAACGGACTGAGCATCGAAGCCTTGCTGGAACTGATCGCGGAGATCGGTGAGGTCAACCGCGGGATGACCGACTTCGAGATCCTGGCGGGCACCGAGTGCGACATCCTCGCGGGCGGATCGCTGGACTATCCGGATGAGGTGCTGGCCCAGTGCGACTTCGTGGTGGCCAGCATCCATGCCGCCATGGGTAAGGCGGTCCGCAAGGGCAAAGCAACGCCAACGGAGCGCACGCTCGCCGCTATCGCCAATCCCTACGTCACCGTAATCGGACATCCCACCGGCAGGTTGATCAACAAGCGCGCGCCGATGGAGATCGACATAGCCGGGATCGCTGAAGCAGCAGCCGCCAACGACACCGCCCTGGAACTGAACGCCTCCCACCAGCGTCTGGACCTGAAGGACCTCCACCTGCGCCTGACAGTTGAAGCCGGGGCCAAGGTGATCATCAGCTCCGATGCCCACTCTACCAAGGGATACGAGCAGATGCGCTACGGAATCCTCACCGCCCGGCGCGGCGGCGTCACCGCGGATGACGTGATTAACACGCGCCCACTCGCCGCATTCAAGAAGTGGATCCGTCTCAAGCGCAGCCGATGAGCGCAACGCCCCAGGCAAAGCCCGACTCCCCACATGTCTGGTGGAGCGATCCCACTCCGCAGCAGCACCACTTGTGAGCACATCACCACGCCACTAGGATACGCCCACGCAATACTCTCTTGTCCACGGAGGCTTTGCCGATGAGTTCACGATGGCTGCTCACCGCGCTGATCCTGGGGGGGCTGATCCTGGGAGTGGTGATCGGACAGTTGCTGCACGATCCGGCGTACGACGCGGCGGATCCCAGCGCCGTTCACGCTCACGGTACCGCGTTGGCCATCTTTGACTTCCTCGGCTTCACCGTGTTCATGGGCCTCCTGAAGATGTTGATCGTCCCCCTGATCGCCTCCAGTGTTATCGTGGGCGTAACCAGCGTGGGGGACTTCTCCAGGCTCGGGCGGATGGGCGCATGCACGCTGGCGTATTACTTCGCCACCATGCTCGTCGCCGTGGTCATCGGGCTGGTGATCGTGTCGATGTTACAGCCGGGGGCGCCTCTGGTGGACACGCTGGGCAGCGCCGCCCTTCCGGAGTATCAACCCGACGAGAGTGTGCGTGCCACCGCCGACGCCGGACTGATCGGAGTGGCGAAGAACCTGGTCTCGCAGATGATCCCCACCAACATCGTCGCGGCGATGGCCAAAGGCCAACCGCTGGGGGTGATCACCTTCTCGATCTTCTTCGGCGTGGTGATGACCCTGGTGGGGGCTCGCGCCCAGCCGGTGACCGACTTCGTCAACGGCGTGTTCGAAGTGCTCATGAAGATGGTGCATGCGATCATGTGGCTAGCGCCGGTGGGCGTGTTCGCCCTGCTGGCCTGGACGGTTATGCGCATCGGTCTCGGGGTGTTCAGCGGGGCGATCGGCTTATACATGATCGCCGTGCTGCTCGGGCTGGCGCTCCATGGACTGATCGTGCTTCCGCTGGTGCTGCGGGTGTTCGGCCGCACGGCGCCGCTGCGTTTCTTGCACCAGATGCGCCAAGCCCTGATGACCGCCTTGGCTACGGACTCGTCATCCGCCACCCTGCCCGTGACCCTGGAGTGCGCCACGGAGTCTGCCGGCGTCAACCGACGGACCGCGGGATTCGTTCTGCCCCTGGGGGCCACGATCAACATGGACGGTACCGCTCTTTACGAAGCCGTCGCGGTGGTCTTCATGGCCCAGGCTTTCGGCGTCGAGCTGTCCATGATTCAGCTCATCATCGTCGCGGTCACCGCAACCCTGGCTGCGGTGGGCGCCGCGGGGATTCCCAGTGCGGGATTGGTGACCATGGTCATCGTGGTGGACGCGGTCAATGGCAGCCTGAGCGCCGCGGGCGGTGCTACCATCCCCATCGCCGGTATTGGCCTAATCATCGGAGTCGACCGCATCCTGGATATGTTCCGTACAGTGGTCAACGTCTGGGGCGATGCGGTCGGGGCAAAGATCATCGACCGTGTGGCGGGCGATGGCGAAGCGCACGACGAACGCCCAACTGCAGACAGTGCGCCAATCGGTTAGAGGTCTGACGCAAGCCATAGAGGAAGCCGCAAACGAAGTAATCTGCCCCTTTTGTCGCTATTCGATACCTGGCAGCATCCAGCATTCGCCGGCGGGAGCGGAGATGCGTCTGGTAGGCGATATGGCCCGGGTACATCCCATTTGGGGTGGCATGGGCAAACTTGTTTGCCCGTGTTTGACGATTCCACGGGCAAGCTGCTGCTTGCCCATGCCACCCTCGCCAGTTTCTGCCACCTTGTTCGGGATGCACCCATGTGGCCCTATCCGACGCCTCATGCTTGCGTCTGCACGGTCGATTCTGGTACGCTATGGAGGTGCGGGGTGGGCAACTCGGAACTGAACGCACTCGCTCCGACGACTGGCTTGAGCGATCGGTTACCAGTCGGAGAGGCGTTCCTGCTGGAGGTGGACACGTGAAGCGTACTCGGGCCCGTCGACGTATCCTGCTGTTGGTCATCCCCTGTGCGGTGGGAGTCCCGAGCTTGATGGTGCTGGCTGTAGCCGCTTCGGTGCAGCGCTCGACGCCGGTGGTGCGCGGCGAGGAGGTCCGCTACGTCGACTCCAGCCAGACGACCGGGGCTGACAACGGGACAAGCTGGGACGACGCGTACATATACGCGCAAGACGCGCTCGCGGACGCCCGCACCAACAGTGCGATCGGCGAGATCTGGGTGGCTGCGGGGACGTACTTGCCCGATCATGGTGCGGGCCAGACCCTTGGCGACCAGGAGGCGACGTTTGAGCTGGTCGCGGGGGTGGAGATGTACGGAGGTTTTGCCGGCGGTGAGAGCAGCCTGGCTGAACGGGATATCGAGGCCAACCCGACGACTCTGAGCGGCGATCTGGACGGAGACGACGCGGTTAACTTCGCCAACTATGACGAGAACAGCCATCACGTCGTTACCGCCAGTGGCATGCCGAGCACGACCGTCCTCGACGGCTTTGTCATCAGTGGGGGCAACGCACTGGACTCCACCATGTCGCGTGGCGGCGGACTTGCCGTCGATACGGGCAATCCGACCATTGCCCGCTGCGCGTTTGAGCACAACGAGGCTCGTGAGGGTGGAGCGATCTACGCCATCGGCGCCCGTCCAACAGTAACGGATTGCAGGTTCCAGTGGAACCG
>JAAEQG010001112.1 GCA_024231775.1 bacterium | reverse complement strand
CTCCACGACCCGACTTCGGTGCACGCTCCCGACCAAGTCACCGGCTTATATTCACCCCCACCCAGATCCTTCGACTCCACGCGAGGCGCCCCCGCGCGGTTCCTCCGCGGCGCGACCCCTCGCGTTGGGCTCAGGATGACAGCCTGGGGCCACGCATCGACAGGACTCTCCTTGCCGCCGAAACCTCGAGTAGAAATGCTCCACCCTCATTGACGCGCCCGTCCTTTAGGTACACATCGAGCGTGGACTGCAGCACAGCCATCGACGCTCGGCTACGGTAGGCTGTGGGCATGGAGGGAGCTTTTTCAACACAGCAACCAGATCACAACCTTGCCAGGAGGAAACAGGCGGAGAGGACGCGGGCTCGACTGCCAACGCCAACCCTGGTTTCGGCCATGACGGGTAGTGCCGTGCTTTTCGCGGCCGTGGCAGCGTGCCAATGGGAGGTGCCAGCAGCCGTCAACCTGCACGACCGGCTCCGCCCGCTCCATCGGCCCTTGAATTTCGCGGGTCGCGGATCTATATTTGGTTGCAGCACACCCGCCGGGCCTCTGCCGCAAGGCACGCTATCTCACGGTGGGTTTTTTCTTGCTCCAGGGCTGCGGATGACTCCCCGAAGATACCGCGTCGAAGCATGGGTTTTCCAGCCGCCTGGGACCGCAGTCCGCTGTGGCAGAAGGCTGAGTGTGCACGGTGACAGGATGAGACGGGCACACTGTTCTTCCGCCAGCGTGGCAGTCGCACTGTCCCGGCTGACCCACCCTCGTCGACGCAGGCCGGGTCGCCGCTTGTGGCTGCTCATGGAGGCTGGCGGGATCAGAGGGCCGGCGTGGGATTAACAGTGTCCCCTACTCGCATCGTACCGGAATCCTCCTCGTAGCTGCGATCCTGGCCCTGAAAGGGCGGAATCGAACTTCCGCGCGCGCCAGCCAGCAAGCCAACCTCCCCTCCCCTCGGTGAAGCAATAAATGGCGCTGCTAATCGCCGAGTCGTCCGCTCGAGCGCGCCTCGGCGGGAATTAGCCGCGTCGTCCTTGCTTCCTTGCAGGGTTGCGGATTATGCGAGCTTGCATTATTCCGGTCTGCATAATCCCTTAGTCCCCGGAGGGCGTCTCATAGCTGGCCAATCTCTCTGCGTCAAGGATCAGGATTCCAGCCTCGGTCAGCATCGCTGCTGACTCCATACTGAGGCCTCCCTCGCTGTAGAAGAGAAAAACCGTCTTCCTTTTGAGGTGGCTGGCGAGCGTCTCCTTGACCTCGACGAAGCGACGAACCGAGGCCGGCGTCGCCTCCCGCTTCCAATCCTTGACCTCGACCATCAGGTCGGTTCCCTCTGCGTGCTCGCTAATCGCATGCAGATCAATCTCGACGGAATGCTCCTGGTCGATGTAGAACCGGGCTTTGTTGATCGTCGTGAAACGGTCAAGGGTGAGTGCTTCCTGGGAATTGGTGACGATGTCGCCCAGGGTAGCGCCACGAAGCGATGCTGCTAGCAGGCGATAACGGACTTTGAACTCCGCGGCCAGACCCTTGTGCCAGGCGATCTGGCGCCTGGCAGTGTCGAGCTGCCTTAGGAAGTCATCTTCGATCGACGCCGCATTCACCCGGTCGATCTCCTCTCCGTAGATACGACGAAAGACCATCGCGAAAATGCGGTCTCCGAGACCGCGGTACCGAAAGTTCGACGAGCCGTCGGCCAGGATGTCGGCCTTGACTAACTTGTGCAGGCGCTCCTCGAGCTCCTGGTCGGTCATCTCGAGTTGGAGATCGGCGAGGATCTGGTCGCGACCCCGTTCCTCGGGCTCGTGCGCAGCCAGAT
>JAAEQG010001111.1 GCA_024231775.1 bacterium | reverse complement strand
TGGAGTTGTATCGGCGGACGAAAGACCTTGCGGAATCCGCCGATCAGTTCGCCATCCACGAATGCCTCCACGTCTATGATGGGGTCCATATCGGGAGGCAGCGGTACGCCTGCCGGTGGCCGCACCGTCAGCAGGACGTTTTCGATGTGGCCGGGCGGCATGTTGGGCAGGATGTCTGGCACCAGTGTGATCTCCCAATCGGGCAGGTGATGGATCATCCCCAGGGTGATGGTCACAGGTTCCTGGAAGGGGTTGCCGATGGGGATCTCGCGGCTGTGCGGCTCTCCCGGCACCAACGGCTCGTCCACGTCGATGTTGCGCTGGCTGCGCTGTGGTTCATAGCCTTCCATGAACATCTCGACTTCCAGGCACACGTGGCCGCTGGTGACCGGAACCCAAAAGATGCACTCGTTGACGATGCTGTAGGGTGGCAGATGCACCTCTCTCAGGCCATTGATGGGCGTGAAGGGGATGCCGATGCCAAAGTTCGCCCACGAGAACTGGACCCACACCGTTTGTGGATATGGCGTCGGGTTGCGCAGTTCGACGCAGATCTCGGTCGGCTCGCCTGCCAGGGGCGGGTAGGGGTGGACGCTGATCTCGCGCTCGGCGTAGGGCGGGTCGGGGAAGGGATGGAGTTTTATCGGCGGTTGGAAGATCTTGCGGAATCCGCCGATCAACTCACCCTCTGCGTAAG
>JAAEQG010001110.1 GCA_024231775.1 bacterium | reverse complement strand
TTACTCCAATACCGAACCTGCACAGCGTTGATCTAGTAAAGTTGACAACGCAGTACTTGTGGTTACAATGAATTGGTGATGAGGGGTAAAATTTCGAGCTGGATCGTTCTCGCCGTGCTGTCGTGCGGCGTATTTGTTGGCTTCGCGGGATGCACAGTTCCCCAAAAATCAACACTCCCTGATTCTAAACCGACGCCGACGTTGACGGCAATGCCGCCTACCGTCTCTCCGACAGCCGTCGGCAGTGCCGAGATGTCTCCCCTCTCTACCTCAACGCCCGTTCCACCCTCTCCCACGCCGACCAAAATGCCGACACCCTCTGGCCCCACTCCCCTGCCGCCGCCGGTCCCCAAGCCGGACTATGGTGTGCAGATACATCTGTTCGCTGGGGATACGGGCGAGACCCTGGACTGGGCGCGCGGGCTGGGTGTGGGGTGGGTCAAACAGCAGGTGATGTGGCACACCGTCGAGCACGGGCCGGATGATTTTGAGTGGGAACCGTTGGACCGCGCCGTGGAGGCGTGCAACGGCTATGGTTTCAAGCTGTTGTTCAGCGTGATCCGCGCGCCCGATTGGACCCGCACTACCGAGTTCGAAAGCGGCCCTCCGTCCGACTATGGCGAATTTGGGCGCTTTATGGGCCAACTGGCGACCCGTTACCGGGGCCGGGTGGCGGCTTACGAGTTGTGGAACGAGCCGAACCTGGCTCGCGAGTGGCGCGGCGACACGCTC
>JAAEQG010001109.1 GCA_024231775.1 bacterium | reverse complement strand
TAAAGAACTGTTTCATTTTCCTTGAGGCCTCCGCCGGGAGCCGTCGCCCCGGGATGTGGACTTGCTCGACTTCGCCTTGTCGCTGGGAGCCGCGGCGGCTCCACCGTCGTCGTCGCTCGCGCTCTTGGTGTCGTCCTTGCTTTCAGCCGCCGCTGCGCGGAGCTTTTTGACCCGGTTCAGCACCGCTTGCTGGGCCATGGTCAGGAGATTGTTGGTGACCCAGTAGAGCACCAGGCCGCTGGGAAACTGAAAGGCGAAGACCGTGAACACGATGGGCATCATCTGCATCATCCGACGCTGCATCGGATCCGGCGACGAGGGCATCATCTTCTGCATCGCAATGCTGGTTCCCCCCATGAGAAGCGGCAGAACCCACACTGGATCCGGACTCGAAAGATCTGTGATCCAGAGGATCCACGGAGCGCCCCGCAGTTCCACCGCGAGCGACAGCACGCGGAAGAAGGCGAAGAACACCGGCATCTGCAACAGCATGGGAAAGCAGCCGCTGACCGGGTTGACGCCAGCGGTCTTGTAGACCGCCATGACCTCTTCGTTCATCTTGCGCTGGGCTTCCGGGTTCGGGCGTCCCTGGCTGTCTTTGAGCTTGGGGCGATACTTGGTGCGGATCGCCTGCACCTTCGGATTGAGCTCCTGCATCTTTCCCATCGACTCCTGGCTCTTGTGGGTCAGGGGAAAGAAGATCAGCTTGATCAGGAAGGTGATCCCGACGATGGCCCAACCGTAGTTGGGGACCCGCTGGTAGATCCATTCCAGGCCGTAGTAGAGCGGCAGGGCG
>JAAEQG010001108.1 GCA_024231775.1 bacterium | reverse complement strand
GTGGACGAACCCATTTCCACGCCCGAGATCTGTGACGGCAGGGACAATGATCTCGACGGTTTCGTCGACGAGGACTTCAAGAATCCGGGCGGCGTCTATGTGGACGACGATCACTGCGGCGCTTGCGACAAACCCTGCACGGCGAACGACGTGACCCTGGAAGTGGCGTGCGAAGAGACCACTCACGGACCCGCCTGCCTGGCAACCCTCTGCGTGGATGGCTTTGCGACAGCCGGTTCCGCGGGCTGCATCGATCGGTCCGGACGGCTCTGCGCGGATTGTCTCGACGACGGGGACTGCGGCGGTTTTGAAGACGCGCTCTGCGCGGATCTGGCCGGCGAGATGCGGTGTACGGTCACCTGCGAGCCTGGCGACTCCTGCCCGGGAAGCTACATATGCGGCGACACGGGACACTGCGTTCCCCCTTCGGGCGGATGCAGCTGCGGGCCGGATGACGATTTCATCGTGTCCTGTGCCATCGACGTTGACGGCGAGGACTGCCTGGGCAAGGCCGCCTGCGAGGATGGGGTGCTCTCCGAGTGCTCCGGGGAGGACGAGGTCTGCGACGAGCTGGACAACGACTGCAACGGCGTCACAGACGATCCCTTCATCGGCGCGAACGGTTTCTACGGCATAGACATCCACAACTGCGGCGCCTGCGGGGTCGACTGCACATCGAACCCTCTGGAGCTTTACGAAATAACATGCGGCGGGCCGGCCACGAGCCCGGTGTGCGCCATCCTGTGCGAGGACACCCTCGACGGCATTCAAGTAGGCGATCGTCTCGATGCGGATCTAACCATCGGAACCGGCTGCGAGTGCACGGTCGAGTCGCTCGAGGACGACCCGGGCCCAATCTCGGCGCAGCCCCGGTCGGTCGATCCAAATTGTGACGGCGCGGACGGTATCGTCGCAAAGAGCTTTTACGTCGAGCCGGGGGGGGACGACGCGAACCCGGGATCATACCTCCTTCCCATGGGGAGCATATCCGCTGCCGTAAAGGCGGCGGCCGGGACACTCTCCACAGATTTTCCCCGTCCAAGCATCTTCGTGGCGGCGGGGTCCTACGAGGAAGTGCTCGTGCTCAGCGACGGGGTCAGCGTCTTTGGCGGCTACAGCCCGGATTTTCTGAAGCGCATACCCGGGGACTATGTCACCGAGGTCCGCACGCCATCGTGGAACGAGTCACCAGGAGGAGCGGCGCTCGTGGCTCGTGGCGTGGGAAAGACGCAAAACACAGTGGTGAGCGGCGTTCACTTCATCGGAGCCTCTGCTCCGGGGGACGGCAGTGTCCATGCTTTTGGCGCCTACATCGAGAACTCCGGGGCGCATCTGCGTATTTTGGATACAGTGATCGAGGCGGGCATGGGAGCTGACGGGGCAAACGGTGAAGACGGTCCGGCCGGGCTCACACCTTCCGGGACGGCAGGAGCAGGGGAGAAATCCAGGACCGCCAAGGAGAACGCGGCACACAACTGTCTTGCTTCGGACGCGACCAACACGGTCAAGGGCGGAAGCGCCGGAGCGTGGACCTGTGGTGGTGTAGATGTGAGCGGGGGGAACGGCGGGGACAGCACCTGTCCGGGGGGGATGGATTCCACAGAAGATAGCGGACAGAGAGGAAACGGACCATCCGGCACCCAAGGAGGATTGGGAGGCAGCGGGGGACACAATTGCAAGGGGCCGATCACGAGCGAAGACGGCCTCGGTTGTCCCAAGTCCGTGTGCTGCGATTTGGCCGACTTCCTCGTTTCCGGTTCCTACGAAATAGCCGGTGATGGCGAACCAGGAAGTGGCGGGGGCGACGGCCAGGGCGGCGCGGGCTGTCAGAGTGCATACGGCGGTATCCAGGACGAGGTATGGACGGGAGGGGGCGGTAGCGCGGGTACGGACGGCAGTCCTGGTTCCGGAGGCGGCGGCGGCGGCGCTGGCGGAGGCGCACGGATGCAATGGATCGCTTCCGATTGCCCGTATCCTGACGGAATCGGCGGTGGCGGAGGCGCGGGCGGCGCGGCGGGATGCGGCGGAGAGGGAGGCTTTCCAGCACAATACGGCGGACCATCGATTGGGGCAGTCATTGTTTTCGAATCACCCGAAGCGGCTGGTTTCGGTGCTCCGGTAATCGAGAGCGTGCAGGTACGAACCGGCGGCGGCGGCGACGGCGGGCACGGGGGGCACGGGGGCGACGGGGGGCAGGGCGACAGCGGCGCAGTAGGTGGCGAGCTCACCGCGCAAGAACGTGCGACCCCTCCGTTATCCGGAGCCTCGGCGGGTGGGCGCGGCGGATCGGGTGGCCCCGGTGGAGCCGGCGGCGGCGGAGGCGGAGGATGCGGCGGGTCGGATATCGGCATATGGCTGGATTCGGGCGGCGGGGACCTGTCCGGAGTCGCGGACGCATATACAGCGGAGACGACGTTCACGTTCGGCACTCCTGGCCATGGCGGAGCCGGTGGCGGCGGCGGCCGCTCGGGCGAAAAGGGGATAGACGGGAAGGTGAAAAGTGTCGTTCACAAGTGAGTCACCTTGCGTGTGGATCATCACGTTCACGCTCGTCGCTGGTTGTTATGACACGGCGGCGGGCAAGGACGAGGTCTGCAACCACAAGGACGACAACTGGGACGGGCTCACCGACGAACCTTTTCGCGACTCATCGGGTGATTACCACACTGTGGAACATTGCGGAGACTGCGGCATCGATTGCGCCTCGGTGTTTCCCTCAGCCGCGGAGGTGGCCTGCGAGGAGAGTCCGCATGGGCGTGCGTGCGTCATCGTTTCGTGCAGGGAGGGTACACATCTGGTCGGTACTTCCCAGTGCGTTGAGGATGGCAGCATTCAATGTCTGCCGTGCGTCGCCGATGAAGACTGTGAGCAGGTCGAGCCAGAATCTTCGTGCGTTGTGCTCGAGGGAGGGGAGAACCGCTGCATCACGTCCTGTGCCGGGGACGACGATTGCCTTGAAGGATTCGAGTGCAAGGCCGAGGGATGCATGCCGAGCAGCGGAAAGTGCGGGTGCACTCCGGAACAGGCGGGACAGGAGTTCGGGTGTTGGATCAAGAGCCCGGACGAAGCCTATGCATGTCATGGAAAACAAATATGCGACGGCGAGATCCTCACCGAGTGCGAGCCGCTCTACGAGGAGATCTGCGACCTGATGGACAATGACTGCGACGGAACCACCGACGAGGGGTTCGTGTTCGACGGGCTCTATCTAACCGAAGAGCACTGCGGCGCGTGCAATCGTCCGTGCGCCCCCATCGCGGCGCATACGGACGCGTCCTGCATTCCCGTGAACGGTGTGCCCACGTGTGTTCGCGATTGCGAGTCCGGATTCGTCGACCTGGACGGAGCAGCCCTGAACGGTTGCGAGTGCATGATGGCGACTGCCACCTGGCCGCCCCTCGCCTTTGGCGGCGACATGGATTGCGACGGCACGGTAGACGCGACAACCGATTTTATCTTTGTCTCCAAGTCGGGCGACGACGGAAATCCGGGAACCCTCGAAGAGCCGGTCCTGAGCATCGGTCGTGGAATAGTCATTGCCGAGCCGGACGAAAAGACGGTCATCGTCGCTCAGGGCACGTATGACGAGCAGGTGACTCTCAAAGCAGGAGTCGGTGTGTACGGCGGCTACCGATCGGATTTCGGCGTCCGGGACATCGGCCTGTTCGAGGTCGTGCTCGAGCATCCCTCCGGTCCGGCCGGGCAACCGGTTCTCATGGCCGGCGGAATACACTCGCCCACGGAGATCGCCGGTTTCATTATCGTCGGTTCGGGCGGTGTGACTTCAGGCGCCGGATCCACCACGGTCTTTCTTTTTGATTGCTCCATCGAGCTCGCTCTTTACGATATCAAGGTGTTCGCGGGCATGGGAATCAGCGGTCGGAACGGACGGTCCTCGGTGGACGTCATGAAACAGGACCATGGTGGCGTCATGCCGGCCCAGCTCGACGGATACAACGGTTCGGACGGGCAGGGCGGTTTCGCGGCCTTCACCAATTACTGCACAAACAAGTGGGGCGCGGGCGGCACGGGCGGAAGTATGGCCTGTCCTCTTACAAAGAGAAACGTGAGCGGTGGAGACGGGGGTAATGCGTCCTGTCCACGCACTGGTTGCTCCATCAGCGAGCCGTGTGCCAATTCCGGGTGCACCGATTTCATGGTTGGCGGAACCTGCGACTTCGACGCGGTCTACGAGCTGGCCGTGCCCAACCCCTATGCCGAGGATGGCGACGGAGAGAACGGAGGAAGCGCCGGCGAGCTCACCTACGACTCACCCACGACACGCTTTGGCTCCAACTTCTGCGATGACAACCCGACCCTCAGGCGCGACGGAGCCGACGGTGAGAACGGAGGAAACGGCTCGGACGGTAACGGAGGAAGCGGCTGCAAAGACGCGGACGGGGTGTTCGACATGGGCGCCGGGCTATGGGTTGCAAAAGGCGGCACGGGCGCGGGCGATGGAACAGATGGATCCGGAGGTGGCGGAGGAACCCAGGGGAGCGGGTACGATGTTATTTCCGGGGCGGCGACCGAGTACAACGATCAGCTCGGCGGTGCGGGAGGTGGGGGTGGTTCAGGAGGTTGTGGTTCTTTGGGCGCCGAGGGCGGAGGCGGCGGTGGAGGAACCATAGGAGTGGCTATCGTCCTGCCATCGGACGGACAGGGACCACATCTCAAGCGAGTTCGCGTCATCCCGGCGAGGGCTGGAGACGGCGGTCACGGAGGAATAGGAGCGGCTGGGGGCGCGCTGGGTGCATCGGGCAAGGGCGGAGACGGAAACTTCTGGTGCGCGCGAAAGGGAGGCAAGGGAGGAGACGGAGGAAAGGGGGGAGACGGAGGAGGAGGAGGAGGAGGCTGCGGCGGATCGATCTCCGGCTTCCACATAGTAGCGACAGGATTCGAAGGCGGAACCGACTACCTCGAGTCCACCATCGAAGACAACGAAGTAGACTCCCTCCCCGCCCCGGGAAGCGGAGGCAAGGGAGGCTTCTCTCCCGGCTCGAAAGGACAGGGAGGAGCAGGCGGAACCGCCGAGGCCTTCAGACTCGTCTCGTCTTTTTAAGGCATCGCATTCGAAGCATACGACAGATGTGTCCCAGGAAGGTTGTTTGAGCGCCGCCTTACCCAGCGCTTCTTTCGAATCTAAATCAGTTGGAATTATTCTCGAGACGTTCGGCAATCCAGATCTTGATGATCGATTGGCGGGGTACGCCGATCCGTTTGGCTTCCTTGTCGAGGGAGCTAATCATCCAGATGGGGAAATCAACATTGACCCTCTTTTGTTCCTGCTCGGGTCTGCGTGCCTTTGATAGATCGAGGTGCTCGGTTATGTCCTCGCCATCGTCAAACTTTTTGTCGAGATCTTTAGCTTTCATATAACATCACCTCCTCCGGTCTCGAGCGACGTACCGAAATGATCCTTATCCTTTCGTCGCGATATGTGATGACTCCTGACCAGTGCTTTTCCAGGACCTGGGCTACCACAATGAAACGTTCTTCATCGGAAGTTGCGGCCGGAATCTCGATCAAGTCAGGATCGTCCCATAATTCCTGGGCTTCAACAAAATCGATACCATGTTTCTCTTTGTTCGCTCTGCTTTTCCTGGAGTCGAATTCGAATGCCATGGTATATGCATTATACCCACAAGGTATAAAATATCAACCTATAAGGGGCTATTTCACCTCGAACAGATCTACCAGGAACAAGGAGAGCTCGGGGACGTAGGTGATGACTAGAAGCGCGATTATCAGGATGGCCAGGAAGGGCAGGGAGGCCTTGTAGAGACTCATGACGGGCTTTTTGAAACGGAAGCTCGCGATGAAGAGGTTCAGGCCCACCGGCGGGGTGGAGTAGCCTATCTCCAGGTTGACCAGGAAGATGATTCCAAGATGCACGGGATTGACGTCGAAGCCGGCGGCTATGGGCACTATGAGCGGCACCACCACCAGGATGGCCG
>JAAEQG010001107.1 GCA_024231775.1 bacterium | reverse complement strand
GGTAGCGTTGAGCCGCCTGGACACTCGGGCGTCGGAAGCGAGCGTGAAGTACTTCTTCCTTGGGGCGCTGGCTGCGGCGGTGATGGTCTACGGTTTCAGCTTCATCTACGGGGCGACGGGTTCCACGGTCTTGCGTGACGGCACGCCGCAGTGCATCGCCGGGCACTTCGCCAATGGCGGCACCGTTACCGGATTCGCCCTGGTGGGCGTGCTACTCGTGCTGGCGGGTCTGTTCTTCAAGGTGGCTGCGGCGCCATTCCACGTGTACGCCCCGGATGTATACGAGGGAGCAGCCTCCCCGGTCAGCGCCTTGCTCAGCTTCGTCCCCAAACTGGCGGGTTTCGTCGGCCTGATCCACCTCCTGGGGGCGTTGGATTGGCAGTTGCCCCGCGCGGTGATGTGGCTGTTGTGGTGCGTTGCGGTGCTCTCGATGACCATGGGCAACGTGGTGGCGCTGCTACAGACCAACGTGAAGCGCATCCTGGCGTACTCCAGCGTAGCTCATACGGGGTACATGCTGATCGGTCTGCTGGTCGGTCCGCTGGCGGGGGACGGTCCTCTGGGGGATGGCGTAGCTGCGTTGCTGTTCTACATCGCCGTGTATGGGGTAATGAACCTGGGGGCGTTTGCGGTGCTGGCTGGTTTGCGGACTCGGGACGGGATGGCTGAATCGCTCAGCGATCTTCACGGCCTGAGCAGGCGTTACCCGGCGGACGCGGTGGTGATGGCGATCTGCGCCTTCAGCCTGATGGGTTTTCCGCCCACCGCGGGTTTTCTCGGTAAGGTCTATGTGTTCGCCGGGGCGTTTTCGGCAGGTCCGGCCCATTCGTTTAGTGGTCCGCTGCTCGCCCTCGCGGTGATTGGGGTGATCAACTCAGCCATCGCGGCTGCGTACTACCTGCGAATCGCTGCGGCGTGCTACCTGGGCGATGAGCAGGCAGAAACTCATCCGCACGGTGGGAAGTCGATGGGCTTCTGCCTGACGGTTTGCGGCGTTCTGTTGCTGTTGCTGTTTGCGTGGTCGGCGCCCCTGGTTTCGCAGGCTCAAAAAGCGTCCCGCCCGGCTCAGTTGCGGGCCGTACAGGTAGCCGATATGGGCGACGGCCTCGAA
Organism: bacterium; assembly: GCA_024231775.1. Lineage (GTDB taxonomy): Bacteria > Planctomycetota > Phycisphaerae > UBA1845 > UBA1845 > JAAEQG01. Next base: position 12,604 of record JAAEQG010001107.1, on the reverse strand, counting down.
CCGGGTACGCGAACCCATCCGGCCGGCTCGGGGTCCATGCCTTGAAAGATACTCCCCTCTTGCTTGCTTCGTGGGTCTGGGATTTCGTCACCCTCAACTGGGCGCTGATCAGCATCGCGGTCACGGTCATCCTGCTCGTGGTGATCCCCGAGATGGTCATGCGCAAGTATCTGCGTTTGATCATTAACATCTTCGACGACACGCCTCCGCCCTTTTCGGCCCATATGCGCGACTATGCAGAGTTCGAGGGTGAACCGGTCGATTTCCGCGCCTTGGACGGCCATCGCCTGTGGGGCATGTTGATCCGCGGAGACGCCACCCAGCCGGCCCGAGGGATGATTATCTTCGCGACCGAGTTCAAGAGCGCTGCGGGTAGCTGCGCCCGCTACTGCACCCCATTGGTCGAAGCCGGTTTCGACGTGTTCAGCTTCGACTTTCGCGGTCACGGGCAGTCCGCAGATGAGGAAGGCTACCGTCCCCGCCAGTGGCCCAGCGACCGTGAAGTGAGCGACATGCTGGGGGCCATCGCCTATGTGGAGGACTACCTGGAGCGTTCCGGACGTCCGCCCGAGGTAGCGTTGTTCGGCATCTCTCGCGGGGCAGGCGCAGCCATCCTCGCGGCGCAGTCGGTCCCCAACATCAAAGCCATCATCACCGACGGGGCTTTTAGCAGCGATTCCACGATGGAATACTTCATGAAGCGCTGGGCCAAGATCTTCGCCAGGGTGCGGGTGGTCTACGAGAACCATCCCCCGGTGTTCTGGCGGTTCCTCCGCTGGAGATTGTTCCGGGCGTGCGGACGACGGTTCAACTGCACCTACCCTTCGGTGCGCAAGGCTTTGGCCGGGCTGGGCTCCGTCCCGATCCTCCTGATTCACGGCGAGAAAGACAGCTACATCCCCGTTGCCCAGACTCAGATGCTGTACGACTGTGCGGACGATCCGAAGTACATGTGGATCGTGCCCCGGGCCAAGCACAATCAGTCTGTGGTGGTGCATCCCCAGGAGTACGCAGCCAATACCGTGCATTTCTTCCAGCGATACCTGGCCGGCATGGAGGTCGATCCGAGCACGGATCGGCTGCTCCCGCTGCGCCGTCTGACTCAACCGCTGACTCAGCCGCCGCAGCCGGATGTGGCGGCCTCCGCACCGGTTCCGCGCAGAGCGCGGCGCTGATCGGGCGACAGAAAGCTGATCCCCAAGTCCAGGATTACCGTGTCGATCAAGGAGCCGCGGACTTCAGTCCGCGCGGCCGTTCTGACGCGAGCACCAGGATGATCGGGAATCGGGCAATCGGCACAATCAAACCGGATCTGGTATGATGCGCTCATGGCGTCGATCAAGGACACCGGCGTGACCCTGAGACGGCTGGACTTCTCCGAGTCGTCACAGGTGATGGTCTTCTTCACCCGGGCGCACGGCAAGGTCCGCGCCATCGGCAAGGGGATCAAGCGGTCCACCCGCACGCGCTTCGCGGTGGGGATCGATCTGCTGGAGGTGGGGGACATGGTTCTGTCGGTGCGTCAGGCCCGCCAGGAGGCGCTGGCCACGCTGGTCGAGTGGAAGGCTCAGCGAGCGTTGGCTGGGCTGCGCGAGCGCCTCGGTCGCCTCTACGCGGCGCAGTATGCCGCAGAGACCACCACAGCTCTCTTGGAGGACTGGGATCCGCATCCGCTGCTCTTTGACGGCCTGCTGACTTTGCTTGATGGTCTATGTACGGCTGAGGCGGTGCTCCCGCCGACGGTAGCCTACCAGGCGCTGCTCTTGCACCAGGTCGGCGCCTGGCCCGAGTTCGCGGTGTGTGTCGCCTGTCGGCGTACGCCGGCGACCGAAGGTGATCTGTACTTCTCTTCGCACGAGGGTGGGTTGCTGTGTCGTGACTGCGAAGCCGGGCACCCGGAGAGGCGCCTGGTGGATCGGCGCGGTCTGCCCCTGCTCAGCGGGTCAGAGTCTCCTGAGGATGCGGTTACCACTCGCGTGCCCGGCGAGGGGAGCATTGTCGAGGGCGTCTTCTCCCTGTTGAACTATCACTTGGCCCATCAGATGGGACGCGAGCCGCTGCTGGCCTGCAAGCTCGTGTCGCGTTAAGCGGTTGAGGGGGCGGTCGAAGATGATAATCGGCGTGCGTTGGCGGGCGGGACTAGCGGGGCTTACCGGTGCGGTTCTGGTGTGGTCGGTTGGGTGCTCCTCCGCGGAGGTAGACTGGCCGCGGCGTCCGGTACTGGGCGTGGCGCGTAATGGTGACACAATGGTGTCATATGACCTCAGCGGCTCGGGGGTTCCGGACTACGTCCAGCGCATGCAGGGCGACCGCAAGACCGTGCTCTACTTCGATGCTGACGAAGACGGCCGCCCCGACGAAGAGGTACGGTTGGACGCCTGCACTCCGGACTGGCCTCACTATCTGATCGTCCTGGATGGCGTACCGCACCAATTGGTGGCCCGGATGTGGGATGACGGACGCTTCCGGCTGTTCGGACGGCCGTCCAAGGTAATCTCGACCTATCCTTCGATGACCGACCTGGCCCTGTCGCGGCTGTTGGGCACGGCTGCGCCGGCGGCCATCGAGGCGGTCCACTTCGACGAACAGTCCAACCGGATATGCGGCGGGGACGATGCGTACAACCGTGGGGCCAATTCACCGTGGCTTGAAGTGTTGACCTACCACGCTCCGCAGTCGATAGGAGCCAGGGCGTATCTGGATCCACAGGGTGTCTTCGCTCGGGAGCTGCGGGAGATGCGCGCCGCCTTCGATCGCGTCGATAGTGGCTTGGCGTCGGCGTACTCGGTGGGGACAGCTGGCCTGGGCACCCGCGGTGGCGAGGCGGCGATAGAAGCCTACCTGGAGGTCATCGATCGCTTCTGCGAGCGGCTGATGTACGACCGGCGCGGACGTGTGCGGATCACGCTGGTCGCGGACCACGGCCACAGCCTGACCCCCTGCAAACGCATCGGCTTCAAGCGGCACTTGGCTGCTCATGGGTTTCGGTTGACGGATTCCCTGCGCAGGGCGGAAGATGTCGTCACCGTGAAGTACGGCCTGGTGAACTTAGCCCAGTTTTTCACCCCTCGTCCGGCGGAGGTGGCCCGGGCGCTGCTCGCCCATCCTGCCGCGGACATCGCCTCTTTCCGAGTCGGCGAGCGAGTGATGGTCCTGAGTGCGGAGGGGGAGGCTGAGGTGCATCGTCGTGGGGGTGGCTACGCCTACACGACTACCGTAGGTGATCCGCTGCGCCTGAATCCGATCATCGAAGTCCTGACCGACGCCGGCCAGGTGGCCAAGGACGGTACGATCTACGACCGGTCGCTGTCGTTGGCGACCGCGGACCACGTCTATCCCGATCCGCTTCACCGTCTGTGGAACTGCTTCGATGGCGCGGTGCATAATCCTCCATCCGTGGTCCTGTCTCTTAAGGACGGATACTGCCACGGGAGCTGGCTCTTCGAGGCCGGCATCGGGCGGGTAGCCAGCACGCACGGGGCTCTGGACCAGACCAACTCAGCCACCTTCGTCATGTCGACCGCCGGGGGACTGCCGAAGGTGCTGCGGATCGGGGAGGTCATGCAGGCGCTTGAGGCTGGCATAGCGCCGCATAAACCGTGCAGCGATCCCGGCGGCGCCAATAGCTTGCACCACGATCATCAGGGCGATGCGGCGTCACCCCCTGTGGCTGCCGAGACTTCCATCAGAGGCCCAAACGCCGGCGAGGGCTCAGCAGGGTAGGCGCTGCCCTCAGCCGCCTTGCCCAACCCGTCGCCGTGCTGGTCACTCCACGCCCGCCGGATATAATCCGGGTTCACGATCTGAGGAGAGGCGGGATTGACCCCGCCCACGGAGGATCTGCTCGCAACTTTGTGTAAGAGGTTACCCCCCATGGACAAGCCGCAAGAGAAACCCCGCGTGCCCAACTTCAGCTCCGGACCGACCTGCAAGCGTCCGGGATGGAACCCTGCTGCCCTGGCTGACGCATTCGTCGGACGCTCGCACCGCTCCAAAGGGGGCAAGGCGAAACTCAAGAAGGCGATCGACCTCAGCAAAGAGGTCGCCGGTATTCCCGACGATTACCTCGTGGGGATCATGGCTGGAAGCGATACCGGAGCATTCGAGTGCGCCATGTGGAGCCTTCTGGGCCAGCGCCAGGTGACCGTCCTCGCGTGGGAGAGCTTCGGCCAGGGCTGGGTCACCGATATCACCAAGCAGCTCAAGCTCGAAGCGAAGGTGATGACCGCGGAATACGGCCAAGTGCCGGATCTCGGTGCGGTCGATTTCGACAACGATGTGGTGTTCACCTGGAACGGAACCACTTCCGGCGCGAGGGTGCCCGACGGCTGGGCGCCACCGGCAGACCGCGGTGGGCTGACCCTGTGCGATGCAACCAGCTCGGTATTCGCCATGCCCATGGCGTGGGATCGTCTGGACGTGGTGACTTGGTCTTGGCAGAAGTGCCTGGGCGGCGAGGCTGCCCACGGAATGCTGGCGCTCTCTCCGCGGGCGGTCCAGCGGTTGGAGAGTTACACTCCGCCGTGGCCCATGCCGAAGCTCTTCCGGATGACCAAGGGTGGCAAGCTCACCGCGGGCATCTTCGAGGGCTCGACGATCAACACGCCGTCCATGCTCGCGACCGAGGACTACCTCGACGCTCTGGAGTGGGCCAAGAACCTCCAGTTCGCCGGCAAGACCGGGCGGGACGCGTTGTTCGCTCGCAGTGCAGCCAACCTTCAGGCGGTGACGGACTTCGTCGGCAAGACCGACTGGGTTGATTTCCTGGCGGGCGACCCCACGATGCGTAGCAGCACCTCCATCTGCCTGAAGATCACCGCCGACTGGTTCGCGAAGCTCGGCAAAGATGAGCAGGGTGCTTTCTGCAAGAAGGTGGTGGCGGCGCTGGCGGCTGAAGGGGTAGTGTACGACTGCGCTCCTTACCGCGACGCTCCTCCGGGCTTCCGCTTTTGGGGCGGCCCGACGGTCGATCCGCAGGACACCGCGATCGCGCTCGAGTGGCTGAAGTGGGCGTACGAAAGCAACCGCCCATAGCGGACAGCTTGCGAAGCCTCACCCGTAGCGGCCGGCGTCTCGCCGGACGAGGAACGCTGTACGACGCAGCTTCCGATGGACCGTCGCGTTGGAGATGACAGGTGAAAATACTGGAACTCGAAATCGACGGTTATCGATCGCTTAAACACGTTACTTGGCGACCGGGAGACCTGAACGTACTCATCGGTCCAAACTGCGCCGGGAAATCTAACCTACTGCGTGTCATCGAGCTGCTGTCCATCTCCGCTCAGGGAGGACTGGGAAAGCACATTCAGGCTGCCGGGGGCATGGAGCCGTTAGTGTGGGATGGACAGGCGGACCGTATCCAGTGCAAAGTCCGAACGTCCGCCCTGCCGGAAGTGCCGAATGCTCCCAGTGTCAGAGGGCACGTAAGCCCTCGCGAATTCCTGGAGGTCGCCGGCGATATGACATACGTGCTGAGCCTCGGGAGACTCGGCCAAAGCAGCGCGTTTCGTGTGGACGACGAGTCCCTGCTCGCGATGAAGGCGGCTAAAGAGGGCTCGTCTCTAATCACGTTCAAGTACATGGAACGTCGAGCACTACAGGCGTCCGTGTACAATGACAGCAAGGACCGCACGCGTCTCCTATCCACTCTCGATCTTGAGGGGGAACTCTCCGAGGAGGAAACGTTACTCTCGGTTGCCGGTGGGCCTCTTGCAGTGAACAAGCAGATTCCGCGATACAGGAAGGAACTGGCGCGCTGGTGTGTGTACCACGACCTGCACGTAAACTCAGACGCACCGATTCGGTCGCCGGCCGTGGCGGGTGTTGACAAGAGCGTATCTCCTGACGGTCAGAACCTGGTGCGCGTGCTGCACACCTTGTACACGAACGATCCGGACTTCGAGGCTGAAGTCAACGCCGCCATGCGCGCCGCGTTCGGAAGCGATTTCGACAAGCTGGCTTTTCCTCCGGCGGCGGACCAGCGGATTCAGCTCGGCGTACGCTGGAAGAGCCTGCGTCGCACGCATTCGGCTGCCGACCTGTCCGACGGCGCGTTGAGATTCCTGTTCCTGATCACCGTTCTGGCCAATCCGTCTCCTCCGCCGGTGATCGCCATCGACGAACCCGAGGCCGGTCTCCATCCCTCAATGCTGCCCATCGTGGCTGAGTTTGCCGTTGATGCGTCCACCCGATCTCAGGTCATTCTGACGACGCATTCGCCGCAGCTTCTCGATGCGTTTCGCGACACCGCTCCAACCACGACGGTGACGACTTGGGAGAACGGAGAGACGCACCTCAAGGTCCTCGAGGATGAAGCGCTCCGGGAGTGGATCGCAGCCTACTCGCTCGGCGAGCTTTTCTCCGCTGGAGATCTGGAGGCAATGGCGTGAAGTTCATGCTGTTCGTCGAGGGGGAAACGGAGAAAAAAGCTCTGCCACGGTTTCTGAAGCACTGGCTGGACCCGCAGCTTGGCTCGCCGGTGAGCGTCAAGGCGGTTCAGTTCAAGGGATGGGCCAAGTATGACAAGGACGTCGGACAGAAGGCCCAACTGTACCTTCAAGGCTACGGGCATGAAGAGGTGATTGCGGTCATCGGACTGCTGGACTTGTACGGCCCGGACATCTACCCCAGGGGGATCACCAGCGCCTCCGAACGGGTCAGGTGGGCAACCAAGCACTTCGAGCAGAAGGTCGGTCACCAGAGATTCCGCCAGTTCTTCGCCGTCCACGAAACAGAGGCTTGGCTCCTCAGTCAGCCGGAGTTGTTCTCCCGGCGGGTACGCAGTGCTCTTCCGCAGGGTATCCAGAATCCAGAGAGTGTAGACTTCGACAAGCCGCCTTCTCGCCGCCTGAATGACGCCTACAAGCAAGGAAGGGAGCGAGCGTACAAGAAGGTCGTCGATGGGTATGACCTTTTTGAGAAGCTTGACCCGGCGACCGCCTGCGGTAAGTGCCCGAACTTGAAGCTACTATTAGATGAGATGTTGCGTTTGGCTAAGCAGGCTGAACTGTGACCCAACCTGCCGGCGCAGAGTGCGCTGAGCTTCTGCGGGTACTGCAAGGAATGCGAAACCGGACACAAGATCAGTTATGATTCTGCATCAACCGCTCTTCGAGCGAATCAACGAAGAGGTGCGGGCGGGGCGGGCGGTGGCACTGTGCGCGGTGGTTAAGACCCGCGGATCCACTCCGCAGGCACCGGGCGCGCTCATGCTGGTGGATCATGCGATGGCCGCCGTGGGGACTCTCGGCGGGGGGTGCGTCGAAGCCGAGGTGCGCAAGCAGGCTTTCGAGCTGCTCCAAGCCCGCGAAGCCAAGCTGCTTACGTTTCAGCTCGATCACGATTTCGGTTGGGACGACGGGCTGATCTGCGGTGGGGGCATGGACATCGCGGTCATGCCGATCGCCGACGCGACGGCGAGCAGGCAGTTTGAAGAGGCGGTAGCCCGGATGGGCGCCGGTCACGATGTCACTGTCGAGCTGCAAGTTGACCAACAGGGCGAACGAGTGGCGTATCAGGTGCGCGTCGAGCGCGAGCCGACCCTGTTGATCGCCGGGGCGGGGCACGTGGGTGCGGAATTGGCCCGATTGTGCGTGGGGTTGGAGTTTCGCGTCGTGGTCGTTGACGATCGCCCGGACTTCGCCAACGCGGAGCGTCTGCCCCCTCCGATCGAACCGATTGTCGGAGACATAGAACAGACTCTGCGTGGCTACCCCATCGACCTCGCCACCTACGTCGTCGTCGTCACCCGCGGGCATCGGCATGACGAGCAGGCCCTCGGCGCGGTGATCGACTCGAACGCCAGGTACCTGGGTATGATCGGCAGTCGGCGAAAGATCAAGCTGATCTTCGATGACCTTCGGGAGGCAGGGGCTACGCAGGAGCAGCTCGAGCGCGTTCACGCCCCGATCGGGCTGCCGATACGGGCGGTGACCGTACCCGAGATCGCGGTGAGCATTGCAGCGCAACTGGTCGAGGTCCGCCGGGCGGACCAAGCCAAGGTCGTCATCGGCCCGCTGCCAATCTCCGAGGAGGAGTCGTAATGCCTTGCCGGGTGGCATGGACAAGCGTCGTGAACCACAAGTATGGAAATCGCGTTGTCCGTTACGGCGGAGACCACGTCTCGTGGGGAGACGCCAAGCTTGTCCGTGGGGAAGGTTGCCGATGTTCGCCACGAACAGGGACCGCTGTGAGGTAGTCGCCGGGCAGTGAGACGAAGTCGTGGCGGTTCCCGTTCATGCCGCCAGGATGCAAGCGGTGTTGGCGTGAGTGCCTTGGTGGCGACGTTTGGCTGTGGAGCGTGTGGTGATGGCAGGTCCGGAGGACATTCAGGTATTCGCAGTCATCCCCGCAGCAGGTCAGTCCAGGCGCATGGGCGAACCGAAGCAGTTGCTTCCGATGGACGGCGCCACCATGTTGGAGAGCGTCATCGAGTCCGTGCTGGAGGGCGGAATCGACGGACTGTGCGTCGTGACTTCGAGGGTGATCGACGAGGCTCTGCTGCTAAGCGAGGATCCGCGGTTCATCCTCGCCCACAACGACGATCCCGCGTCCGAGATGATCGATTCGATCCGGATCGGCATGAACGCGCTCGCGGACCACTGCACGGTCTGCGAGCATGACGGGCTGATGGTCTGTCCGGCGGATATGCCCGGGGTGACTTCCGCGGACGTTCGCACGGTGGCCGGCGCGTACCGCGAGGCTCCCGGTGGGGCGGTCATCGCAGCCTACCAGGGCAAACGTGGACACCCGGTGGTGTTTCCGGCATCGTGGGCGGAGCAGGTTCGGCAGATTGGCGACGGGGGCCTCAAGGTGCTGATCGAGAGGCATTCCGATCGCGCCCGCTTGGTGGAGTGCGCTTCGCCGGGCGTGCTGGTCGACCTCGACACCCTCCAGGATTTCGACGAGTGGGTCGAGGGGAGCTGAACGACACCGGCTGTCGCCTCGGGACGTCCCGCAGGTGAGCGGCTTGGTACAGGACGCCTCTCGATGATGGAGGCTGAGCGAATCACGACTGGTACCCAACCAGACCACCTGTTCGATCACACGCCCGAGACGCTGCGCAGCACGCTGGCCGACTACGGCGAACCGGGCTATCGAGCGGACCAGGTGCTCGAATGGGTGTATCGCCATCAGGTGCGCGGGTTCGACGAGATGACCAACCTCTCCAAAGCTCTGCGCCAGCGCCTCGAAGATTCGTTCGTGCTGTACGAAGCCGAGGAGGTACATCAGTCCCGGTCGCCGGATGGGGTGGTTAAGTATCTACTGCGCTGGGCGGACGGAGAGACCACCGAATGCGTCTCCATCCCCGCGGATGATCGACGAACGGCGTGCATCTCGACGCAGGTGGGCTGCCCGGTGCAGTGCTCGTTTTGTGCAAGCGGTAAGGAGGGCGTGCGCAGGAACCTTTCGTCCAGCCAGATCGTGGAGCAGGCCATGTTCGTCGCCCATCGGGCCGAGGGAGCCGGCAGGCTGACCAACGTCGTCTTCATGGGCATGGGCGAACCGCTAGCCAACTACGCCGCCACTGTTTCCGCCCTGCGGACGATCAACGCCTCCTGGGGCATGGACATCGGGGCGCGGAAGATCACCGTGAGCACGATAGGCCTGCCGACCCAGATCCGTCGCCTGGCGGAGGAGCGACTTCAGGTGACCTTAGCCCTCTCCCTCCACGCCCCCACGGACGAGTTGCGTCGCCGGCTGATCCCCTGGGCCGAGAGCGTCTCCATCGCCGAACTGGTCGAAGCCGCCCGGGTCTACTTCGACTCCACCGGTCGGGAGATCACCCTGGAGTACGTGCTGCTGGCTGACGTGAACGATCAACCGGAGCACGCTCGCCAGCTAGTCGGGGTCGCTCGCCGGATGCGCAGCAACGTCAACCTCATCCTCTACAACCCGGTGGACGGGCTTGATTATCGGCGGCCCAGCGATCGGAGCGCGGGTGCCTTCCTCCAGCTCCTGCGCGAGAAGGGTATCAACGCCCATTTGCGGACCAGCCGCGGCCTCGAAGTCGACGGAGCCTGCGGCCAATTGCGCCGCCGGATGACGCCGCCCCCCTGAACCGAGCCCGTAATGAAGCGAACCAGCCCCCGGGCCGCGCCCGCATGGGGACGGACGAACCGTCCGCGGATTCAGTCACGAACCTCGGGTTCGTATCGTCGTCATTCACCTTGACAGACGCCGCCGCCGAGCTATCCTCGATGGGCTATCGAGTTGACCTGCGGGCCCCCCGGCTTGCCCGGCAGATCAGCCGAACTCGCGGATGTGGCGGAATTGGCAGACGCGCAGGCTTCAGGTGCCTGTGGGGGTAACCCCGTGGAGGTTCGAGTCCTCTCATCCGCAGTTTGAACGCGAATCACTGCAACACCACAAATTACGCGCGGGTGCCCCATCCCTACTATGAGAGGAGGTGGGCCTTCCCATCGCGTGATACCAAGTCCAGGATGATTGTGACTAGGGAGCCGCGGACTTCAGTCCGCGCGGCCGCTCGAACACGAGAAACTCCCCGAACAGGAATCGGGCAATCGGCACAATCGAACCAGATCTGGTATTAGTCGTGGATTCAACTCACAGCATCGCGTAGAATGGGGCAGGCTCCGCTGGCGATGGCCCACGTCCGACATCTGCGAAACGCTCAGCCGCCCGTCGACGCAGGTCCATACGTTGCTGTTACGGAGGCGCATCTATGGCGACTGACCACCGTCTTGTTTTGGTGTTTCTGGTGGGCTGGGCATGCACCGTCGCAGCGCAGCCGAAGGCCAACCGCAGTCCTCGCTCCAAACACCCTTCGCCCACCACCCAGCCCTCCGCGGCGGAGCAGCATTCAGATCTGCGCCGGTTCCTGAATACGAAGCTCGACAAGGTCGAGTACGACGACACTCCGCTCGAGCAGGTCATAGCCGAACTCCGCGAGGTGGGGCGGGCCAACCTCGTCGTGCGCTGGCGGGTGCTGGAGAAGCAGGGCATCGAGCGCGCCACCACCATCTCACTGTACCTCAGGGATGTCACCATAGCCCAGTTCCTTTCGGAGTTGCTGGATCAGATTTCGGTGGACGTCGAACTTGGGTACGTGGCCTTCGGCAACATCCTGCGGATCTCCACGCAAGAGGACCTTAACCACGAAATGTACGTGAAGGTTTATGAAGTAGTCGACATAATCCACGACATCCCCGATTTCAAGCCAGACAGATGGGGGGCACTGGGGGCGATCGGGTTCGGCGGTGGCGCGTACAACGACAAGACTCCGGAGGAATCCATCAACGATTTAGCCGAGGTGATCCGCGCATCTATCTCGCCCAACGTGTGGCGAGTAAACGGTGGACCGGCGACCATACGCCCGTTCCTGCAACGCGTTCTGGTCGTGCGTGCTCCGCTGCACGTTCACGAGAAGATCGGTGGTCCCCTCCTCCCTGCTGAGCCAAGTAGGGCAGGTCGATGACCTGCCTTCCCAGCCGGCGTATGGTCACGTATTGAAACGGGAACATTGCTTTGGCAGGTGAATCACCTGCCCTACCCATCTGTGTCGATTGAAGAAGCCGCGGACTTCGAGTCCGCGCGGCCGCTCGATCGCGAACAACAAGATCATAGGAAACAGGGCAATCGGTATGATCGAACCGGATCCTGTATGAGGATGGTCTAGAAGAACTTCCCCGCGGGTTCGAGCAGCATGGACAGACTCTGTACGCAGAGGCCTCCAAGAAGAACGGTCACCAACGCGGTCCGCCTCCGAGAATGCCCGGCCCACTGCATAACCACCGCCAGGCCCCACGCCAGGACGGCAACGGCACACACATAACGCCGCGGAGAAGGGCACCACGGATAGGCGGCATTCAGGTAGATGATCGCCGCGAGCCCAACCACCAAAGCCACCACCGGAGCGCTCGCTCGACGACTCCACAACCCGGCGACTAGCCCGACGAGGGCGACTGCGGCGAGGGGATACACTGCGAGAAGTCCCGTAGTCGGCGAGAAGAGCTGAGGCCACACCCGTACCTCGAGCCATTGGGGCGTCCATTTGGCAACGTGACCGACGACGGCGCCTTGCGACGCCAGATTGACCACGATCTGAGGCAGAAGCGACAGGAAGGCTGTTCCCGCTGCCAGGATGACCAGCCCGACATCACGCCCGACGCCGGGACGACGAGACCTTACGCCCCGAACCAGGTCAGGAACCAGCATGATCAGCGGAACCACCATCCAGGTGACATTATGGTGGCGCACGCCGATCATCATCCCGCAGCACAATCCCAAAGCCAGCGCCCGCAACCGCGACCAGCCAGCCCGCCTGATTGTATCCGCTGACCAGATCATCCCGGCGACGAAGGTCATACTCGCGGCGTGCGGCATGGTCGGATCGAAGCTGATGTAGTACGCCGCGTTCGTACCGCACCAGGTTGCCGCCGTAGCCAGGGCGGCGATGGTGTTCGAGAAGTACCGGGAGAGTAGGGCGAAGATGAGCAGAAGGCCCGCGATGCCGGTGAGCACATGCGCCAGCGGAACCACCAGTTGATAGTAGGTCGAGTATCCGTCACGGGGCAGCTCCGCGCCCCATACCGCGTTGTGCAGGATGGTGAACAGGTCCGCCAGGGCGACGAAAGGCAGGGCG
>JAAEQG010001106.1 GCA_024231775.1 bacterium | reverse complement strand
GTTCATAACCTCGGTCGAAAGCCGTGGTGAGGCCCGTCGATCGAACCCGGCGCATACGGTGCGTTTCGCCGCGTTCAACGTGTGGGGGCTCAGCACCGCCAAGCTCGAGCGCGCAGATGCCGACGGATGCGGGGTCGATCCGCAACTGCGCAAGGCGGCGGAGATCGTCCAACGCGTTCGCCCGGACGTCCTGCTCATCAACGAGATCGACTTCGACGACGCCCCACGCCGCAACGCACGACTACTCCTCGAGCGCTATCTGAACGTGCCGCAAGGGGATCAGCAGGCGATCGACTACCCCCACTTGTTCTTCGAGCCGGTCAATACCGGCGTGCCCAGCGGGCTCGATCTGGACAACGACGGTCGCACCGACGGACCGGCGGATGCGTACGGTTACGGCAAGTATCCCGGGCAGTATGGTATGGCTTTGTTCAGCCGCTTTCCGTTCGAACGCAAGCGCGTGCGCACCTTTCAGAAGTTCAAGTGGAAGGATATGCCCGACAACCTCATGCCAGACGGCGCGGGCAGTAGGCCGAAGTGGTACGCTCCTCTCGAAGCCACCATCTTCCGCCTGAGTAGCAAGAGTCACTGGGATGTACCCTTGCGTATTCCGCGTGCCGATCGGCCGGGCGACACGATGCTGATCCACGTGCTGGCCTGTCATCCCACGCCCCCGGTCTTCGACGGCGCGGAGGACCGCAACGGCCGCCGCAACTTCGACGAGATTCGCTTCTGGGCAGACTACGTCGCCGGCGCGAACCGGAGCAGCTACATCACCGACGACCAAGGTCGACCGGGTGGCCTCGACCGGGGAGCGGAGTTCGTCATCATGGGCGACCTCAATGCCGACCCTGACAAGGACGAGCGCGCGTACGGCACGGCAGCCATCGACTTGTTGCTGAAGTCACCGCGGGTGGCCGATCCCAGACCGCGCCGTCCCGGGATGAAGCCCGCGGACGTTTCCGGGCAATCACCCACCCTCTTCAAGACGGCAGACTTCGGTCGAATCGACTACGTCCTGCCGTCAGCCGAATTGAAGGTGACCGGTTCGGGGGTGTTCTGGCCAGGACCGAATGACCCGCTCCGCAGGCTGATCGATGATCCCGCACCCTCCAGCGACCATCGTCTGGTGTATGTGGATGTCGAAGTAGGCCGCTGATCCAAGCTGCGAGCGGAGCGGGCGGCCATCGACCCTGCCTACCGGTCTTACCCGAATCCCCCAGCAGGCCGGTTGTGGGCGCATCCCTGATGCTGGGTGCATCCGATTGGGGGTGGCATGGGCAAACTTGTTTGCCCGTGTTGGACGATTCCACGGGCAAGCTGCTGCTTGCCCATGCCACCCTCGCCAGTTTCTGCCACCTTGTTCGGGATGCACCCCTGAGGCTGCTTCTCGGCGGTTGCCGATTCGGGGAGGACCCACTATCCTGCTTCTGGTGAAGCCTCCCCAGCGCGGAGACGGGAGGCAGTCCTTCCGCAAGACACGGATCGTCGAGCGGCGAAGCGCGGATTCGGCACTCAAGGGATTGGCGCAAGACCCGGAGCTTGGGCTCGCAAGCCTGGGCGATCCGTTCCAAGACGAACTAAGGAGATTGGGTATGAAGATCGGTCGGTGTACGACCGCGTTGCGGCGACGCTTGGCGGTCCTGATCGCGGGCACGGCGTGTGCGCTACCGCTCGGGTCGTGTGATCTCGGCGAGTTCACGACGACGTCCACGGTGACGCTGAGCGGTCGGGAAGTGGTCGAGTACCTGGTGGAGTCGGCGATTCTGACGCCGCTCAACACCTACGTGGGGGATCGAGTGGACGACCTGCTCGACCAGTTTGACCCGGACGACGAATAGCCGGGCGGGGCGCCGACTTGGTTTGGGCGGCTGCGCCCGGGTCCGAGTCCGGATACGGCAAGCCGCAACGCCCCAGCCCCGAACGATAGAATCGCGGAGAGCACTACGCGCGAGCAGCAGGCAGGAGCACCATGCGGGCGAAATCACTGAACACGCTAGCTTGGGTCGTTCTGCTGGGCATGATCTGCCCCGCAGCCACGGCCGACGTCATCACGCTGACTGACGGAAGCCGGTTGGTAGGCAAGCTGGACGATCTTGGGGGAGGACAGGCCCGAATCACCACGGACTTCGCCGGCCAACTGGTGATCGACGCAGCAAAGGTGCAGTCGATCGCAACGGAGGACACGGTCGTTGTCGGGCTCTCCACGGGCGATCGCCTGGTGGGTTCGGCAGAGACCAATCCAGACGGCGCCGGCATGGTAGTACATACCGCCATGGGGACCATCCCCGTCGAGGTCGGCCAGATCGAAGCCGTTTGGCAGACCGATGGAAAGAGCCCTGAGGTCGTCGCTATGGAAACCCTCATGGAGGAGGAACGCAAGGTCGCGGAGGGGAAAATCGGAAAGTGGTCCGCCACCCTTGAACTCGGCGCCCAGCAGCGAGAGGGCAACATTGAAACGCTGGACGCACACGCCCGCATCGAAGCGGTGCACAAGTCCGATTCCGATCTGCTGCGGCTGTACCTGTCCGGAGACTACGGCGAAGAGAACAAGAAGCGCAACACCGCGGAGGTCAAAGGGGGCGCCTACCTGGAACACCTGTTCACCGATCGACTGTTCGGCTACACCCGCTCCGAAGCGGAGTACGATGAGTTCGAGAACCTGGACCTGCGCTTCACCGCCGCGCTCGGCGCCGGCTACTACTGGATCAAGGAAGAGAAACACGAGCTGAAAACCCGCGCCGGTGTCGGGTACCTGCATGAGTCCTACCTCGACGGAACCAGCCGGGATGACGCCATGATGGATGTGGGGCTGGACTACCGGGTGGATCTGTTCGACTGGCTGCAACTCGTGCATAGCACGACCTACTACCCAACATTCGAGTCCATGCGCGACTACCGTGTGGTAGCGGATTCAGGACTCCTGATCCCCCTGGGGGACGGCGACGTGTGGAAGCTCAAGCTCGGGGCTCTGCTCGAGTACGACTCCATCCCCCCCGACGGCGTCGATAGTCTCGATCGCATGTACTACGGCAGCGTGGTATTCACGCTCAAGTAGGCTTTGAGGCGTGGCGCAGAATCCACGGCGTTGCCGCATCCGACGGATGCCCTTTCCGTGAAGGTCTCATGTTTTCAGTTGTACACGACTCGCCGGGCCGAGAAACCCAAACTCCCTCAGCACGCGACACCGCCTTGAGACGCGCGGCTTTCATAAAAGCGGCAGTCGTCTGGCTGGCGCTATCGCCCGCCGTGCTCGGCCTCGGCGGGTGTGCGCGGCGAACCGCCCCCCGAGAAACGCCCCCGACCAGCAAGCACGCCATCGCGGAAGCCGAACACCTGATCGTAATCTCGATCGATACCCTGCGTGCCGATCATCTGGGCTGCTACGGGCATCCCTTTGTGAAGACCCCGCACATTGATGCTCTGGCCCGCGAGGGGGTGCGAATCACCCACCACCTGAGCGCCGCCCCGACGACACTGGCGTCCCACACTTCGTTGATGAGTGGGCTCTATCCTCACACGCACGGCGTAGCCCGTAATTCCTTCATCGTTCCCGACGAGACTTTGATGCTGGCGGAGGTCCTGCGTGACGTCGGGTTCGCGACGGCGGCGGTCATCGGAGCGCTGCCGCTGCACTCGACCTACAATTTCGCCCAGGGTTTCAGCCGGGTGGACGAAGCGTTCGACCTGGAAGTGGAACCGGGGTCCGCCCAAGACTACCCCACGGATCGTGCTCAGCGTCGCGCCCAGAGCACGACGGACGGCGCCGTGCGCTGGCTGAAGGACGCCCCTTCCGGACGCAAGTTCCTGTTCGTCCACTACTTCGACCCCCACTCCCCCTATCAGCCTCCACCACCTTTTGACCGCATGTACCGCCACGACGACCTGCCGATCACCGGCACGCGCGCGGATGTGCGGCGGATCGTTAAGCTGCTCCAGGAGGAGGCGCCCACCGCTATCGAGGAAGCCCGCGTATTGGACGAGCTCTATTGCGGCGAGATCAGCTACACCGACCTCCACGTCGGCCGCCTGCTGGAAGCGCTGAAGTCCACCGGCCTCTACGAGCGCTGCTTGATCGTCCTGACCGCCGACCACGGCGAAACACAGTGGGAGCACGTCAAGCTCTTCAATCACGGCATCGGCGTGTACGACACGGAACTGCGCACTCCACTGATCATCCGCTTCCCCGGGGGACGCAACCGTGACGAGGTCGCGGACGTTCTGGCATCCAATATCGACGTGATGCCGACCGTGCTCGAATACCTGGGGATCGCGGTGCCACCGGGCCTGGAAGGGCGTAGCTTGGCCCAACTCATCGGCCAGGATTCTCCCGCAAAGCGCCCTCCCGTATTCGGCGAAGCCACGAAACCCTTTGGATTCCCCCACGAGGCCCACGACACTTGGTTGAACATGAACAAGCAGCAGTGCATCCGCACGGAGACGCACAAGCTGATCTTCGATCCGATCAAGGACACGTTTGAACTCTTCGATCTGCGGCAGGATCCGACGGAACAAACGCCGCTGGACGACACCTCCGCGCTCGGCGACGCCCTCCGCACTCAGTTATTGAACTGGCGGGAGCAGGCGAACCCGGTGTTCTGCTGCACCGACCCCTCCCGAGAGCATCTTGCCGGCCTGGAAGCCCTCGGCTACGTCGGAGTATCCAAAGCCCAAGCGTGCAATCAGTCTCGGTAAGACCGTGGTACGCCCCCACCGCTCCGCAACCCTCGGGTTGGCTGATAGACGCTCGCGCGACGTGGGACTATGATCCGCCGTAGTAATGTCCCTGAGCGCACCGATGCGGCGTCGCCGAATGAAGCATGTTACCCAAACCCCTTGCAGCCGATCGCGGCATGCCCGCTGGCTCTGGCTGCTGATACTGGCCGCCGGAGCATCCTCCGGTTGCCCGGAGCGCGAGCAGGGGGTTTCCGAAGCGGAGGACCGCTGGAATGTTCTGCTGATCACGTTGGACACCACCCGCCGCGAACGCCTGGGATGCTATGGCTGTCCACGCGCAACCAGCCCGAACCTGGACGCGCTCGCCGCGGAGGGGTATCGCTTTGACAACGCAATCGCCCAGGCGGCGGTGACCCCGGTCTCGCACGCGTCGATCCTCACGGGGCTGAACCCGCCCGGGCATGGGGCGCGCGTGCTGTACGCGGAGCGTGGTTACCGCGTGTCGGACTCGGTCCCGACCATGGCGACGCTCCTGGCGGAGAGGGGCTGGCACACGGCGGCGTACCTCAGCTCGTTCACCGTGGCGGAGCTCTTCGGGCTGGACCGTGGATTCGCGGTCTATGACAGCGGGTGTCGCGACACCAGGGCTGATCAGATCAGATCAGATTCCCACGGCGTGTTCGGCTGGGACATGACCGTCAACCAGCGGCGCAGCGATGCCACCACCGATCAGGCGATCGCCTGGCTAGAGCAGAAGGCCAACCGTCCCTTTGCCATGTGGGTACACTATTGGGATCCTCACGACACCACGGAACTGCCTCCGCCGGAGTACCTGGCTCGTTTCCGCCCCACTGGTCCCACGAAGGAGGACCGCCTATCGGCGACATACGACGCAGAGCTAGCCTTCGTTGATGCCAACCTGGGACGTTTGCTCGAGTTCCTGCGGACGAGCGGACTCTACGACAGGACCCTCATCGTAGTAGTAGCCGACCACGGGGAAGGGCTGGTTTCCGGCTTGGCCCATCACGGATGGTGGCGGCATCGCCTGCTCTATCAGGAACAGATCCGTGTACCGCTGATCGTACGGGTTCCGGGTAGCCCGGAAGGCGGGGTGATCGGTGCCACGGTCCGGACGATCGACATCCTGCCCACGGTGTTGGATTACCTGGGCGTCACCGGGACGGGCGAGTTCGACGGCGCCTCCCTGCGCGGACTGATCGCCGGCCGTTCCGAAGCTCCGCGACTGGCGTACGCCGACGCCCTGAACGGGTACGACCTTACCGCGGGCATGGTTCGGGTTCGCCCTCACGATCGTATCTTGCACAGCGTATCCGACCAGGATTGGAAGCTGATCTACCGACCAGACCAACCGGCCGGCAGCGAGCTTTACGATCTGCGCCAAGACCCGCACGAGCTTAACAACCTCTACGCCCCATCTCACCCTCAGGTCGAGCGTCTACTTGCCGAGTTGCGCCGCGTGAGTGGATTCGTGGACGACGCCCGATTGTTCGGCGGCGGATCCGGACAGGCCGACGTGATCAAGCGTCTTGGATCGCTGGGGTACGCGGGGGTCTCAGAGACGGGAACGAACGGCCCACCGCCATAGTCTCGGCGGTACTCGAGCGAGGCTGAACGCACCGCGCTCAATACGGGAAGTTGTGTTCGATGAATCCGGTGTCGAACTTTCCGGAGATGAAGTCCTTGTTGCGGAAGATTTCCTTGTAGAGTCCGATGGTCGTCTTGACCGGTTCGACCGTGAACTCATCGAGACAACGCCGCATACACTCGATCGCCTCGTCCCGGTTCGGGCGATGCACGATCAGCTTGCCGATCAGCGAGTCATACCGCGGGGATATCCGGTGCCCATCGTGGACGTGAGAATCCACGCGTACCCCAAACCCGCCCGGAGGACGAAAACGCTTAATCAAGCCCGCACAGGGGCGGAACCCGTTCTCCGGATCTTCCGCGTTGATCCGACATTCGATAGCGGCACCATTACGCTTGATGTCCCGCTGGGTGAAGGGCAGCTTCTCTCCGGCGGCGATCCGGATCTGAGCCTTGATCAGATCGATGCCGGTAATCATCTCGGTAACGGGATGCTCCACCTGGATGCGAGTGTTGGCTTCGATGAAGTATGGCTTGCCCTTGCGATCCACGACGAACTCGAACGTGCCCGCGCTGGAGTACCCGGCTGCCTGGGCCAAGCGCACCGAAGCCTTGCACAGATCGTTCCGCGTGCGGTTCTCGATACCGGGTGAGGGCGATTCCTCGATCAGCTTCTGATAGCGACGCTGCACGGTGCAGTCGCGCTCGAACAGGTGGACCACCTTCCCGTGCGTATCCCCGAGGATCTGCACCTCGACGTGGCGGGGATGCTCGATGAACTTCTCGAGATAGAGCGCGTCATCGTTGAAGGCGTTCTTGGCTTCCTGCCGGGCTTGAGACAGGGTCCTCTCCAGTTCTTCCTGGTGGCGAGCAATGCGCAGACCTCGCCCCCCCCCACCGGCGGAGGCTTTAACCATCACCGGGTACCCGATCTTCTCCGCGAGGGCGTAGGCTTCCTCGTTCGACTCCAGCACTCCCTCGCTGCCCGGGACGGTCTGCACCTTGGCCTTCTTCGCGATCGTCCGGGCCATCGCCTTGTCCCCGAGCTGGCGCATGGCTTCGGCGCTGGGACCGATGAACTCGATGTTGCACTCGCGACACTGGTCCGCGAACTGGGCATTCTCTGCCAGGAACCCATAACCGGGATGGATCGCGTCCGCTGCGGTCATCTCCGCCGCGGCGATGATGCGGTCGCTGCGCAGGTAGCTCTCCGCCGGAACGGCCGGCCCGATGCACACCGAGCGATCGGCGAGCCTGAGATACTCAGCACCGCGGTCCTCCTTGGAGAACACGCAGACCACCTCGATGTCCATCTCGCGACACGAGCGGATCACCCGCAAGGCGATTTCACCCCGATTGGCGATGAGGATTCGTTTGAACATGGCCACCTGTCGGTATGGATACGCCGCTGAAAGTCAAAGTGCGTCGGAAACGCCACGCGGGCTCGACTCCCGCAGTCACCCCCCCCCGCGCCCGAAAGTCCGGGCGGTGCGGAGGACTTACGCCGGGCGCACCTTGAACAGCGGCTGATCGAACTCCACAGCCGTCTCGTTGGCGACGAGCACCTGCTCGACGACGCCCGAGACCCCCGCCTTGATCTCGTTGAAGACCTTCATGGCTTCAATGATGCAGACCACCGATTCCGGGCTCACACTGTCGCCCGCCTTGACAAAGGGTGGCGAGGAGGGATCGGGGGCGGCGTAGAACGTGCCCACCATTGGCGAGGGCACTGCCACGAGACCGGAGTCCGTATCTTCCTCCTCGCGTGCGGGCGGCGGCGCCAAAGGCGCCGCAGGAGCCGGAACGCCGACCGCCGGAGGCGGCATCATTGGGGCTTGCAGATACGGCCCCGGGGCGTTCGCCGCCTGGGCCTTCTTCAGCGATATCTCTTCTTCACCATCGCGGATCGAGACTTCAGCCAAGTCGTTCTCGACCATCAGCTCGACCAAGCGCTTGATCACTTCCACTTCGACCAACTTCGGTCTCCAATGATGAACCGGCCCTCGACATCATCGTCTCCGGGCCTGATTCGCGAAAAGCTAAACCACCGACTCTTGGAGATCCTTGGACACGGACGAAAGCACCTTGCACGCCCGCTCCGTCACCACCACGTCATCCTCGATCCGCACCCCTCCGACACCGGGCAGATAGATGCCCGGTTCGACCGTTACGACCATCCCTGGGGCGAGCTTCTCCTCAGACATCCAGGACAATCGCGGAGGCTCATGCACGTCCAGCCCCATCCCGTGGCCCAGACCATGCCCGAAGAACTTCCCGAAGCCGTGCTTCTTGATATACCGGCGGGCGACCGCGTCCACGTCGCACATGCGTTCACCGGGTTTGACCGCCTCGATCGCCTTCTCCTGCGCCTCCAGAACGATCCCGTAGATCCTACGGATCTTGGGCGGGATGCTACCGACGAAGACCATGCGGGTCAAGTCGCTACAGTAGAAGTCGACGGTGGCGCCCCAGTCAAAGAGGATAGCGCTGCCCTTCCTTACCTTGCGCGAACCGGGCACCGCGTGAGGTAGGGCAGCGTTGGGGCCTTCAGCCACTATGGAGGGGAACGCACAGCCGGATGAACCCCGCTTGGCCATCTCGTATTCCAACCGCGCCGCCATCTCCCGCTCGGTCTGTCCCACCCGGATCGATCTTCGGGTGGCCTTGAACGCATCTTCCGCAACCTTGATCGCCCGCTTGATAACGCTGAGCTCGTCGCGGTCCTTGAACCGCCGAAGCTGTCCGAGGATGTCCGGAGCGTTCGCCAGCCGGGTCGGCTTGGCGGACTTGCGAAACTCGGCGTGGTCCGCCACGGTCACCGCCCCAGGCTGGATGTGCAGCTTGGCCAGCTTGAGCTTGCGGCAGACGTTCCCCACCTCCTCGGGGAGCAGGACCTTGCGAAAGTGGCGCCGAGCCCATCCGACCTCGGCTGCGCTGCTCGTCTCGAAACGCCGATCGGTGATCACGTGTACCCCACGACGCGTAATCAGCACCGCCGAATCCTCTCCCGAGAAGCCGGTAAGGTAGTAATGATCCATCCGACCAGTGATCAGAAAGGCATCGACGCCGCGCTCGGCCATCACCGCACGACAACCCTCGATTCGAGCCTGGATGAACGGTCGCGGTCCGGTCTTAGGTCGCTTAGCCATCGGTTACTCCTTGTGGCGACATCTTGGATGCGATCGGCGTGCTTGTCAAAGAATCAGCCCTCGCGGCGCCAGAAGGTACCATCGGGGCGGTCTTCCAGCGTCAGCTTCAAACCGCCAAGGCGATCGCGGATCAGGTCCGCGGTGGTGAAGTCCTTGCACTTACGGCTGTGAGCCCGCACCTCGATGAGCACCTGCATCACCTCGTCGAGCAGAGCGGTGTCGGCGCCCGCCGTCGCCGCGGGCGGGCGGAGGAACAGACCGATCAGGCGTCCCAGGGCCAGTAGCTGGCGGGTGGCTTCCAGGGCAACACTGCTTTGATGCTCGTCGCGGTCGGTTTCGAGTTTCTGCGTGTCGATGTGGCGGTTGATCCGACCCGACAGATCGAACAACGCCGCCGCAGCTGCCGCCGTATTGAAGTCGTCGTCCATCGCCTGCAAGTATCGGTCGCGATCCTCACTGACCCCGTCGACCAGTTCCTTGGCCGGCGGGGACGCTGCCGCAAGAGACGCCAGCCGGTCCATCTTGGCCTCAGCCCCCTCGTAGGGACTCTGCCCCGAGACCCGTTCGACGCGCTCGAACAGGCGGTGGAACGTCGCCAGCCCCTTCTTCTTGGCTTCGAGTTCCTCGTCGGAGAAGTCGATCGGCCGGCGGTAGTGCGTGCTGAGGATGAAGAAGCGCAGCAGCTCGCCGCCATACTTTTCCAGCAGCGGGTTGAGCATCATCTTCTCCAACGCCTCAGCCATCTCCGCGTCCGACTTGCTGATCTTCTTGGTGTTGAAGCGGGTCAGCCCATTGTGCATCCAGTACTTGGCGAACGGTTTGCCCGTACCGCACTCCGCCTGGGCGATCTCGTTCTCGTGATGGGGGAAGATCAGGTCCATCCCCCCGCCGTGGATGTCGAACGACTCGCCCAGGTAACGCATGCTCATCGCTGAGCATTCGATGTGCCACCCTGGGCGCCCCTTACCCCACGGAGAATCGAACTTCACCTCTTCGGGCTCATCCGGCTTAGCCGCCTTCCACAGGGCGAAGTCGCCGGAGTTGCGCTTGGGGCCGGAACCCAGCTCACGCTGCCCGGACTGCTCGTCGGCGATGCGATTAGAAAGCTTGCCGTAATCGCGGTCCTTAGCCACGTCGAAGTAGACATCACCCTCAGCCTCATAAGCGAATCCGCGCTCGATGATCCGTTCGATCAGCTTGATGATCTCCACCATGTGGGTGGAGACCCGGGGGATCTCGTCGATGCCCTCCCGCACATCGAGCCGTTCCATCGCCTGGAGGTAGTTCTCGGTGATCTCCTCCGCCAGATCGAACGGACCCCGCCCTCGGCTGAGCGACTCGGCGATGATCTTGTCTTCCACGTCGGTGATGTTGATTACGTAGGTGACCTCGAAACCGCGGAAGGTCAGGTAGCGCTTGATCGCATCGAAGATCACCGGACCCACCGCGTGTCCGATGTGGCTATTCTTGTAGACCGTCGGGCCGCAAACGTACATCCCCACTTTGCCCGGGGTGAACGGTTCGAAGGCTTCCTTCTGGTTGGTTAGTGTGTTGTAGACGCGAATCGACATGGGTAGAGCTCTCAGCTATCAGCGTTGGGTACCCCATCCTGGTTACCCACCTCGGCGGATCACCGGATGGGGGACGGATACAATCCGGAACAGTCAGTTAATCAGTCGTCAGTCCGTAACAAGGCCACGACCGTACAAGCGATACCCTCCGCCGATCCCAGCGGCCCCAGGCCCTCGTTGGTCTTGGCTTTGACGTTCACCGCCCCGGGGTCGAGTTCGAGGATCGCGGCAATTGACCGGGCGATCGGCTCTTTGAACTCACTCAGCTTCGGCCGTTCGGCGTGAACGATGCAGTCGATATTCTGCGGTCGATACCCCGCAGCAGCGACCTTACTAACCACCTCCGCCAGGAGCGCCCGGCTGTCCGCGCCCTGGTAGGCTGGGTCGGTGTCGGGAAAGAGATCGCCCAGGTCCGGGAGGGCGGCCGCCCCGAGCAGAGCGTCCGCCACCGCGTGCAGCACCGCATCGCCGTCGCTGTGCCCGAGAAGCCCCTGCGGCCAGTCGATTCGGACCCCACCCAGCACCAACGGGCGACCGTCCACCAGCCGGTGAATGTCGTATCCGATGCCCACGCGCCATCCAGCGTTCATACCCCAACCTCCCACAGCTCCAGGGTCCGGCAGGCTACCCCCACCCGGATCAACGCTGTAAGGTATGGCTCTGCTCGCGGTGAATCAAGAGGAGCGTTTCGAGCGGCTTGCAGAGACACCGATGCAGGCCTGAATACGCGGGGAGGTGGTTTCGTGAAGAAGAGGGTGCTCTTTCTCTGTACGGGGAACTGCTGTCGGTCGCAGATGGCCGAAGCCCTGCTGCGGCATCTCGACGCGGAGCGTTTTGAGGCCCTCTCCGCCGGTTCATTCCCCGCCGGCTACGTGCATCCTCTGGTGCATGCCGCAGGCGAGGAGTGGGGTGTGCCAATCGAGAATCAGCACTCCAAGAGTTGGGACGATTTCGCGGACGCGTCGGTGGACGTAGTCATCACCGTCTGCGACGCCGCCGCCCAGGAGACCTGCCCCACCTGGCCCGGAGCACCCCTGAGCGCCCATTGGCCGCTGCCCGATCCTTCATTCCACCCAGGCAGCGAAGAGGAGCAGATGCAGTACGCCCTGGCAGTGTTCTCGCGTCTGCGCACGAAGATCGAAGCCCTGGTCCGGATCGACTTCGACAAGGGAAGCCCCGCCGAGTTGAAGGCCCAACTCGACCGCATCGCCGAGGCGTAGCGCACAGAAGACCCCACCGAGCCGCGACCGTGAGGGAGCGGACCTGACGAAACTGCAACCGCCTTCATGAAGACGGCAGGAGTCCGTCCCATCTGCATCCGCGCAGACCCGCGGCGCTTTCACTACGCGATGACGTGATTCCTCAGTCGCTGAACACCTCGTCCGGATCGAGCTTCTTGAACAGAATCTCGGCTGGGGCCAGGGCGTGGTCGGCGGCGAGTTCCTCGGTGGCGGACGCCCACTTCAGCGCCTCCTCGTCCAGGCGCAGCATCGCCAGACACTTCTGAGCGGCGAACGGCAGGAACGGCGCCATGATCGTAGTCATGGTCCGCACGGTCTGCACACACACGTTGACCGCCCGCCCGCAGGCGTCCATGTCCGTCTTGCGCGTGCGGAACGGGGCGGTGGTGTCGAAGTACACGTTGCCCGAGCGGGCCAACTCCATTACCTCCAACAGCGCCGCCTTGAAATGGCAGCGCTCCAAAAGCTCCGCCGTCGTGTCGGCTGCCGACCGACAGGCTTCTAGCTGGGCGTCGTCGATCTCCTGGCGAGCGCCCGGAGCAGGCACCTTGCCGTCGAAGTACTTGTGGGTGAACGTCATCGCCCGATTGATGAAGTTACCCAGAGCGGCGATCAGCTCGGTGTTGTTGCGCTTGACGTAGTCGTCCACGTCGAAGGCGGTCCGCTGTTGCTCGGGAGCGATCGCGGTCAGGTAGTAGCGCAGCGGGTCCGGGTCGAAGGTCTTGAGGTAGTCCTCGATCCAGATCGCCGTCCCGCGACTCTTGCTGATCTTCTCCTCATCCTTGCCGGCGGACTTGATGTTCAGAAAACTGTTGGAGACCACGTTGTGCGGCAACTGATGTTCGCCCGCCTCGCCGGTGGTCGAACCGCTGTCGTGCGTGGCGGCGAGCATGGCTGGAAACGTGATCGCGTGGAAAACGATGTTGTCCTCGCCGATGAAGTGGACGATCTTGCGCTCCGGGTTCATCCAATACTCTTTGTACGCCTCCCAGCCTTCGCCGCGACGCTCACAATCCACCGCGGTGAACGACACGTAACCGATCGGAGCGTCAAACCAGACGTAGAGCACCTTTCCGGCGGCGTCCGGGTCCTCGAGAGGCACGGGCACGCCCCAGCTCATGTCCCGGGTCATCGCCCGCTCGGGCAGACCCTCCGCGTCGATGCGCCCCAGCGACTGGTTCAGCACGATCGGTCGCCAGTGGGCCCCGCATTCCTCCGCGTCCTGTTTCGAGCGCAGCCACTCCGCCAGCTCGCCCTGCAGCTTGTCCAGCCGCAGGAACCAGTGGGTGGTCTCGCGTACTTCCGGGGTGCTGTCGCTCATGGTGCTGAGCGGATCGATCAGATCGAGCGCATCCATATGCCGCCCGCAGTCCTCGCACTGGTCGCCGAAGGCGTTGGTGCTGGCGCAGACCGGGCAGGTCCCCTTCACAAAGCGATCAGGGAGGAACTGCCCCACCTTGGCGTCATAGAGCTGCTTGGTAGCCCGCTTGGTGAAGTAGCCCTTCTCGTGAATCCTCAGGAAGAACCCCTGGCTGATCTTGGTGTGCATCTCGACGAAGTCGGGCTGATGCGTGCCGCCGTAGATGTCAAAGCGGATGCCCAACCCCCGGAAGGACTCCTGCTGAGACCGATTGTACTTGGCGGTCAGCTCTTCGACGGAGATCCCCTCTTCGCGGGCGCTCTTCAGCGCCGCCACCCCGTTATCGTCGCTGCCGCAGATATAGCGAACGTCATCCCCCACCGCCCGCAGATAGCGCACGTAGATGTCCGAGGGCAGATACGCCCCCGCAATATGCCCCACGTGCAACCGCCCGTTGGAATACGGCAACGCACCCGTAACCAGAAACTTTCGACCAGCCATCGGCGTTCATCCGCAATACCGGGTGGGCACCCCCACCGCTGACGCAACAGGGCGGGCACCGCCCCCAAGTCCACTGGGAGCGATTGTAGTCGCCCTGTAACAACCTACAAGGGACACGAGAACCACCCCGAGACCTGTGTGGGACCGGCTCTCCCGACGGATAAGACAGGCTGAAAAGCCTGTCCCACAGTTTCCAGGTGGGCTCAGCATTCGCTACGGCGGCTTGACATCACCACGCCCTACTTCGGACAATCGGTAACTGATGGCCCGTAAGCCCGGAAAGAAACTGCCCGCCAAGAAGGGCACGCGCGTGCGTGTGGACCTGCGCCACAACCGCAACAAACCCGCACCCCAGAAAGACTGGACCCGCGAAGCCCGCGAACAGGGGATCGACGACGTCGATACCGAATCCGGCGAAACCGTATCCGCCAAAGGAGACCTCTCCCGAAAACGAACCGTCGTCGTCCGGAACGACGCCGATGATCCGGCGCGCTTCAACGGTACGGTGGTGACCATGCGCGGGCTGTTCGCCGACGTGGACGACGGCGAGCGGGTCTGGTCCTGCACCGTCCGCCGGATCGTCCGCAGCCGCCGGATCGCCGAACGCCACGCAGTCATCGTCGGCGATAAGGTGCGCTTCGAGATCGTCGCCGATGAGCCAGGCCGCGAGACCGAGGGCGTCATCGAAGAGGTCATGCCCCGACGCTCAGTGCTCGAGCGCGTCTCCGGCCGCCGCCGCCACACCATCGCCGCTAACGTCGATCAGGTCATCATCACCACTTCCGCCGCCCATCCCCGGCCTAAAACGCATCTGATCGACCGCTACATCGTCGCCACCCTGGCGGGCCGGATGGTCCCGGTGGTGTGCATGAACAAGATCGACCTCGACACCGACGGCCGCTCCGCCGCCCTGCTGGAACGCTATGCGAACCTGGGGTACCGCACCCTGCAAACCAGCGCCGTAGCGGGATCGGGGGTCGACCAACTGGGAGACATGCTCCGCGGAACGTCCTCGGTGATCACCGGCCAGAGCGGCGTCGGCAAGAGTTCACTGCTCAACACCATCCAGCCCGGCCTGCAGTTGCCCGTCGGACGAATCAGCGAGGAGACCCTGCACGGACGCCACACGACGACCACCGCCCGACTCATCAAGCTCGAGATCGGTGCTTACGTGGTGGACACCCCGGGCATCCGCTCGTTCGACCTTGCCGCCGTTCCCCTGCACGAAATTGAGATGTACTTTGACGAGTTCGTCGAACTCATCCCCGACTGCAAGTTCCCCGACTGCACTCACGTGCACGAGGCCAAGTGCGCCGTCAAGGATGGGGTCGAGCGTGGCCTGATCCACCCGGACCGCTACAAGAGCTACGTGCGCCTCTTCACCGAACCGGACCGCCGATCATAGTGGGATGGCGCACCTCCCCGGTGCGCTCAGGCGTGCTTGCGCGTGGAATCCAACTCGGGCTCGCCATCGTCCTCCGCCGGCGTTTCCCGGCGGGCTCCGCGAAACCGCAGCCAACGCACCACCGAGTACACCGGCCCCATGGCAGCGTATCCGCAGACTATCACCGCCAGCATCGGAGCCGGCTGAGCCCAGAACACGGTCACCACGATCACCAGGAGCACAACCTGCCAAAACGGACGACGCCCCTTGAGATACGTGTTGGCCAGGTGAACGTAGCGAACGCGGCTGACCATCAGCAGACCTGCCGCCAGAGTGACAAAGGGAAGCACTCCCACCAGCATAGTCCCGCGAAAGCCGCTCGAATGCTCGCGCAGCAGCACCAGCGAAGCCAGCACGGCCCCGGCGCCCGGGCTCGGCAGCCCGCGGAAGCTCCGGTGCGCAGATTCGTCTCCGGCATGCTCGACGTTGAAACGGGCCAGGCGCAGCGCCGCGCAAGAGACGAACACCGCGGCGGTCAACCACGTGCCACGACCGGCAAAGTCGTCGGCGATGGGCGTGATCGCTGTCTCGCCGTGTGAATACTTGGTGATGATGGCGATGACCAGCAAGGCGGGTGCAGCCCCGAAGGTAACCATGTCCGCCAGCGAATCCAACTGACCGCCGAAGGTGCTGGTGTTCTGGGTCAGCCGCGCCACCCGCCCGTCAAGCATGTCGAAGAAGATCCCCACGAAGATCAGGAACGCGCCAATCGCCAGATAGGACGGCATTATCCGCTCGGCGCTAATCAGGTGCAGGGTATGGGCGGCGTCATCCGGAATCCCGGCGCCGACGGCAAACATCGCCCGCAAGCAGAAGTGAATCGCCGCAAACCCGCACAGCAAATTGCACAGCGTAAGCAGCGTGGGGAACGTGGAGATCGTGCGCAGACGCCGACGCCGGCGGCGCTGACGAACCTCGTCCAGGTTGGCGATCACGCTCATGCGGTGCCTCCACTCGCCATCCGCGAGCCACTCATACGCCCGCCCCATCGGCGACAGCTTCGGCGGGGCGAACCCCACCTTCCGGAATCCCCGCCGGCTGGGCGGCGATTATGCTCAGCCCGGCGCGGACCCTGTCGCCGGGGGATACCCGTACTTCGGTCTCTGGAAGACGGGGGATAATCAACTCTGTCCGAGATCCGAACTTGATCATCCCGAAACGGTGCCCGATGGGCCACTCGTCG
This sequence comes from bacterium, assembly GCA_024231775.1. Taxonomy (GTDB): domain Bacteria; phylum Planctomycetota; class Phycisphaerae; order UBA1845; family UBA1845; genus JAAEQG01. Next base: position 23,746 of record JAAEQG010001106.1, on the reverse strand, counting down.
CCCACCTTCCCATGACACACGATCCGCCGGGCGATCAACCCGGCGACCTGCCTCACCACCACCGGACCGGGTAGACCGTCCGCCGGATCCAGCACCACGGTTACCGATTCGTTCAAGCGGCTGGAGTCCGGATGGCGAGCGTCGAGAAAGCCCCCAGAACGGTGCTCCACCGAGCGGACCCGACCGTGGCATGGCGAGCGGTTGATGTGTACGTTGAACAGACTGAGGAAGATACCGATCCGCACCGCCGGCCCGTCGAGCGGATCGTAGTGATCCAGCTCAGCCACCTCGGTCACCGTCCCATCCGCCGGAGAGCAAAACTCCCCGGGGGCGTACGTGCGCAAACGACGGGGATCGCGAAAGAACGACACCAGCCATAACCAGACCACGACGCAAGGCACCACCGCAGGCCAGAACCACAAGGCCCCCACCACTGCCAACGCAGCGAGGACCACTGTCCCCAGCAACAGCTCTCGCCAGCCTTCACGCGCGATGGGCATAGCCAAACGCCTCAGTCGAGAAACGGTCAACCGCTCGTCCGCTTGGCCCGCAGCCGGTCGGCCTGGGCGATCCCCCGTTCAAAAGCCGCCACAAAGTCGTCATCCGGGATGTTCCAGACCGAGGAAATACGCACCAGCAACTCACGCTCCTCTTCACTGATCTCCCCGTCGATCCGCGCAGCAGCCACCAGCAGTTCCATCGCCTTCAACGGTTCAGCCACCTCTTTTATGCTCAGACGCGTCTTGAACTCGGCATCACGGAGCACCCGGTCGATCATCGCGTTTAGAGACACGCAACCGACGCCCACTCGCTCCGCCAGGGCTTCAAGCAACCCTCGCTCCGAGCGCGTGACCCGGCCATCAGCCCCTGCAACCGCCAGCACCGCCTCGAACAAGTCACGCTGTTCTCGATGGCTCACCGCAGCACCTCCCCAGGTCACACGCCATCCGGATCGTCCGCCGCACTATCGCCTAGCTTCCGCCTCGAGCGGAGTTACCAGTTCCCGATGTCATCCGCTGTCCCGCTCGTTCCATCCGGCCCGACACTCCAGAGGTCGTAGCGCTCCTGGTTGTGTTCCCCAGGACATTGATACTCGTAGCGCCGCCCCCACGGGTCGTTGAGCAGACCGGAAGTACCCACGTACGGACCGTCCCAGCGCGACGGTGGCAGATCGGATGGAGCCTCATGCAACTCCCCAAGATTGGCCGGGTACCGTCCCGCACGGCGATGAAACCTCGCCAGGATCATGCCCAGGATCCCGTCCGGTTCAATCGTCCCCTCCACCATCCGCATATCCGCCTCTATAATACGCGTCGCCAACCCCAGCTCGCGCGCGGGAATATCCTCGGCGGGGTTGCTCGAAACCGCGCCGCGGCTGCGATCGTACCAGACGATCCACGTGATCCCCACCACCAGCGACACCGCCAACACCGCGATGACCGCTCGAATCAAGACCTGCCGCGTTCGATACCTCAAGCCGTCCTAGCCCCCTAGCAGCGCCCAACCACCGTCCCGAGACCGTCATCTTAAACCGACATCATCTGCCCGGGCAATCGCTCCCGCCGGGAAACACCGCCCAGACCTGCTCAGAGCAGACCGCGCCCGATTGGAGAGCGTGCCGGCGCTCAGCTCCGCTCCGGGGCTACGTCCCCCAAAGCCGCCCGCACCGTCTCCAACCACCGTTCGCACTGCCGCAGTCGATCTCCGGAACCGATGCCCTCGCGGGATGCCTCCAGGTACTTCTCCGCTGTGCGGTACTGACGCAGGTCTCGGGCGTAGATGATCCCCAGCAGCAACCCGATATCCTCTCGATCCGGACACTGCGGGTAGATCTCCAGCAGACGCCCGAACGCCGCCGCGGCCTGTGGAAACCGGCCGGATTCATAGAACTGGCGAGCGATCTGCATCTGCTGCTGCATGGGCAGACATTGGCGGTTGTCCAAAGTCATGAGCTGCTCGTGCAGAGTTGCCGCCGATGCGGGATCGCTCGCCGTAAGCAACTCGGCGATCCGCGTGCGCAGATCCGTAGCCTGATCCATCTGAGCATCTTCCGCGGCACGCGCCTGCTCGGAAACCGTAACCGTCCGCGCCACCCGACCATGCTCGGCCTGGGCCCGCGCCGCCGGATCGGTCATCGCCGTCGAGAAGGCTCGCCGCTGATTCCACCGCTTCAACAACGCGACCATGTCGAAAGTATCGCGCGGCAGCGCCCGCATCCATAACATCAGCATCGTGGTGACGAACCCGAAGAGGTAGCCTGCCAAGTGGGCGGAGTAAGCCACGCCACCAGCACCCTCCAGGCCGGGCGCCAACAGGTTGTCCCACAAGATCACCTTGAACACGATCAGGATCATCGCCGGAACTTCGAATGTCGTGATGATGAAAAAGATGAATAACACCGTCACGTGACTTCGCGGGAACAAAGCCAGGTACGCCGTGGTCACCGCGGCGATCGCTCCGGAGGCTCCGAGCATCGGACTGGCTGAGGTCAGCGCGAAACCCCAGGCGGAGAATACGCCGCCCGCCAGGTAAAAGAGCGCATACACCAACCCGCCCATCTTGGCGCACACCGGGTTGCCGAACACCCACAGAAACAGCATGTTCCCGGCCAAGTGCATCGGGCCGCCGTGGAGAAACTGGTAGGTGAAGAACTGGTAAAGCGACGGCCAGTCCGCCTGCAGGATCAGCCGATCCTCCTTGATCCGGGCCAGATCCTCACTCCCCGACCAATCGAACACGAAGAACGCCAGAATATTCGCGGCGATCAGCGCGTAGTTCGCCCAGGGCGTAGCCTTGATCGAAGTCTCGGTCCGTATCGGAATCATGCCATCCTGTCCGCACCCACCGCCGTCTGCTTCCGTGCCAACAGTATAGGTGACTTGGCGCGGAGCGGCAAAGTAAGAGCACCTCCAGCTCACGCTTGGTTTTGGCCCTCACGCCGAGGTGGCGGCGCTCAGGCAGGACGCGGCGGGATGGGGATCGGCCGAACGCCGAGGGATTCCCGCGCCTGTTCGAGCGGCAGCAACGCTGCCAGCGGATCGGCCTCCTGCTCGAGGTCGGCGAAGCTCACGGCGTCTTCGAGCCTGAACGGACCGACCGCGGTACGCGTCAGCGCGGTCAGGCAACCGCCGGTTCCCAGACCTTGCCCCAGGTCACGGATTATCGCCCGCACGTACGTCCCCCGACCGCAGCACATCTCGAACTCCAGCGTCGGCCAGGAGAGGCGGTGCAGATGCATCCAGTAGACCCTCGCCGGTCGAGGGGCGAGCTTCGGCACCACCCCCTGACGGACCAGCTTGTAGGCCGGTTGCCCGCCGATCTTCAGAGCACTGACCGCCGGAGGCACTTGCTGAATGTGTCCTTCAAAAGAACCCAGCGCGTCGCGAACCTGATCGAACGAGGGGAGAATTCGCGCTGCCACCGGAACGAGTTCCGCATCGCTGTCGAAGCTCGTGCTGGTCACGTCGAGCCGCGCCCACGCCCGGTAGACTTTGGGTTGGTCCATCACCGCCTCAACCAGCTTGGTGGCTTTGCCCAGACACAGCACCAGCACCCCGTCAGCCGCCGGGTCCAACGTCCCGGCGTGGCCGCTCTTACGCACACGCGTGATCTTGCGCACGCGGTACAGCGCCTTGGCGGACGTCAGCCCGACCGGCTTGTTCAGCGTAATGATCCCGGAAGGTGGCGTGCCAGGTGAATCACCCATAATCGATTGGCGAAGCTCTGGAGGCGAGTCGCTCTCCTGTTCTGCGGCCGCCGCGGTCCATCCGCCTCGGGCATCCTGGATGAGGATCCTAACACCGCACGCCCCGCATCGCACACCCTGGACCGGGACGAAGCCACACCGGTCAAAGCCCTCCCGTGAGGACTTCGCACCTGCGCCGGGGGCGCCAAGAGTGTCACACTTCGTCAGAATCACATCCTGTCCGATTCCGTCAACCTGTCGACCGTCTTCTTCCGAAGAAACGATCTGCGAGGACGCACCGGGCGGGTCCGGCCTTGTCGCTTGTTGTCTCTTCCTGTGGGGGCTACGCCGGACAGTCGACAACTGATGCAGGAGTGTGGTATCCTCTAGACACGAGGGTAAGCTACTCAATCTATCAAGGATCAAGCAATCGAGCGATAGGAGGAATGCTCATGATGCGCAAGACATTGGTAACCCTGGTCAGTCTGGCGATTCTCTGCCCGATGGCCGCACCGGCAGCCGGATCAGTACAAAAAGCCCTGTCAGCGATTCCTGAAGACGCCGTAGCTTTCGTCTGCGTCCCCAGCTTGCAGCAGTTGGACGCCGAGTGGCAGCAAGCCCTGGCGAACCTGGGGGTACAACCGATGGTGCCCCCACCGTTCAACTCGCCGGTGGCGGTGCTCCAGCAGTTCCTGCAGATGACCGAGGGGCTGAACGCCGCCGGACCGGTGGCCTTCGTGCAGATGCCCTTCGCGAACATGATGGAGCTTAACACCACGAACGCCCTGATCGTCTCCGCTACCGATCCCAAGGCGCTGATCGAAGCCATGGGCGGTCAAGCTGGCGAGGGAGGCATTTGGAGCGTCACCCTGATGGGCAAACCCGGGTTCGCGAAGATCGGCGACCAGATGCTCGTGGTGTCCGACACCCTGGACGGCGTCAAGGCAGTCGCCGAAGCCAAGAGCGGCATTGGCAGCAAGCTGCAAGGTGCGAGCCTTGACCAACTCGAAGGTCTCGACCTGGTTCTGTGGATCGATGCCGACCGCGTGCTGAAGGTCTTCAAGCCGCAGATCGACGGGCTCGTCGCCATGATGACCATGATGAGCCAAAGTGGGGGCAGCCCCTTTGCCGCAGCCAGTGCGGAGTCCAACAAGCAACAGATCAACATGCTGGTGGAGGGGGCCAGCTCGTTGCTGATCGGCCTGTCGCTGGACAACGCGGGCGTGGGAATGCGCTTCGGCTTCTCCGCCAAGCCCGGCAGCGAGCTTGCCAATCGCGCGAAGTTCCAGCCGGCGGTCGGGTCGCTGTTGAAGGGACTGCCCGCGGGCCGATTCATGCTGGCCGGTGGCCAGGTGTACACCCCAGAACAGATCAGCGAATCCCTCAAGCAGTTGGACCCCTACTTCAGTGCCGGCGAGACCACCGAAGGGATAGACACCGAAAAGCTCGGCATCCTCAAAGGCTTGCTCCACGAATGGGCACCGCTCAGCCGGGCCTTGGGTTTCACCATCGAAGCCCTCCCGGCAGGACCGAACGGGGTCGTGGGCATGTCCATGATCATCGACACCAGCGACAGTGCCCGCTGGCTCGAACTCGCGGGCAAAGCTATCGATGCGGCCAACGGAATCCTGACAGGCGATGACGACGCCGAGATGATCTTCGCAGCCACCTCCCACGCCTCCGCCGCCGAGGAGATCGGCGGCGCCAAGGTGGACCATCTCAAGTTGGATCTGGCCAAGATTGACGCCATCGACGAAGACGACCTGGAGGAAATCCTCGCAGTCCTCGGGCAGGATGGTCTGCTCTTCCGCATGGCCGCTGCGGGGTCCAACACCGTCGCGATCAGCTTCGGAGGCGGCGCCGAGTACATGACCCGGCTGATCTCTCACGCCGGTCAGGGGGACGCCCCGCTGGAAAACGCACCCGGGATTAAGAAAGTATCCGGCCATCTGCCGAAAGACCGGGTGGCGGAGGGTTATGTCGCCGTGGACCAGATCGTGGCGTGCCTGAAGTCTGCCGCGAAGGTGCTGGATGAGGACGAAGGGCTGCCCTTTGACATGCCCGAGATCAACGCACCACTGGCCATGACCAGTTCGGGGGTGGACGGTGTCGTCCAAGTGGACCTGTTCTTCCCCACCGAGTTGGTCGTTTCCGCCAAGAACGTAGTCATGACCCTGATGATGGGCTCGGGAGGCCCGGGGGGTCCCGGCGGACCGGGCGGACCGGGCGGACCCGGCCAACCCCAGGCGCCTGTCGCCCAGTAGCACCGCCACGGATAACCGGCGTGGCCCCTGACTTCGCAGTACCAGGATCGGTGGGAGGGTAGGAAAGGTGTGCGCCGGCGCAATACATGGAGGCCCTCGCAGTAACGATTCGGGTGAGGGCAACGGAGTGGAACCATGAGCAGACTACTTGCCTTCGTGGGGATCCTGGCAACCGCACTTCCGGGACCGACTGCGTGGTGCCAGACGGAAGCCGCCTCCGCACCAGTGGTAGTGGTGGAATCGGCCAGCGAACCGATCGCACCGCCGCCCGCGCCGGTCGCCGAGGAAGAGGCCGCCCCCAAACCTCGGTTCGAGTTGCACGTCCCCTCGTTGCACGGTCTCCTGACGGACGCCCGCAGGTCCCACAGCGGACCGTTCATCGAGCACCTGGGGAGGCTTCTGACGGAGCTGGGCAGCTCCTCCGCCGAGGGTGTCGACGTCGAGGGCGCCTCATCCGTCCTCGCCCAGGTGAAGGCGTGGCCCGACACCTCTGTTGAAGCCATGATCTTCGCCGCGGACAACGAGGGGCTGGCTCAGTGGGCGGTGCAACTGGATTGGCCACTGAAGGATCTGCACACTCGGCTGCAGCCCTTGCTGACTCTGGAGGCCGCGGAGACGCTATTCGCGGGAATCACGCTGACCGCGCGTCCGGAAGGCGGATATGTCCTGGCCCTTCCGGGGACAACCCTGGCCTACCTCCTTCCGGTGGATGACGCGCGCTCGGTGGTGGCTTCTCATCCCGACCTCGAGCTCCCCGAAGCCCCCTTCCGCGGCACCGAGGAGACCGAGAAGACCGGCGCCTCGCTGTTGGTTTGTCGGCTCAACTTGCAGGGCACCGAAAAGGACAGCGGTGCCACCTTCTGGTCTTCACTCTCCGCGCTGACCGACGCGGTCTACGCCATGCGGGTAAACGAGACGGGGGAATGGGTCGAGCAAATCAACGTGCACTGGCCGCCGGGTGTCGGCATGCTCGCCAAGGCGGCGCTCGGCAAGGTCAAGCAAACCTTCTTCGTCCCAGACGAGGCCTTTGGCGGATTCGTCTTCGACGCGGTCAGCTTCCAGGCGATGCTCGACGGGATCGCCGGGTTCGGGCCACAGATGATGATGGATGGACCGGGCAGGGTCACCATGGTCGGAGAAGTCGAGACCGGACCGATCGCCTCCAACACCGGCAGCGCTGCATGCCTGACGCTGCTCCCGGGAACCGGCTTTGCCCCCATTCCCGACCTCGTCTTTCAGCTCAAGACTCAGCGGGCTGAGAAGCTGATCGAGGACATTCGCGAGGCCACGAAGAAATCCAACAAGCTCTTCCGCGATCGCGAGCAGCCAGAACCGTGGCACGAAGCCGAGGTAAAGGACCGACCGATCTTCTGGAGCGACTCCCATGCGGTGCGCGGCGGGTCGATCATGCCGTTCGTGAACCGTCCGGTGCTGTTCATCACCAAGGAGGTGGACGCCAAGGGACGCGAGCGCGACTTCCTGGTGGTGGGGATGACTACCTCCTCGCCCAAGCGGCTGGTCCGCCGCTGGGTGGAATCGCCCCGTCCGAAGGAGCGACGCTATCTGCCCGACGCCCGGAAGCCACATGGCGAGGTGTGGATCAACTGGCAGCAGGCTTACCGGCTGATCCAACCCTACGTCAATCTCTCCCTGGCGGTCATCTCGCGTGACCTGCTCTTGCCGCGGATGAAGGACCTCCAGGGGAGGCTCACTGATGCAGCCCTCGTCGTAAAGGTGAGGTACAGCGGTATTGAGGCAACCCATCGCGGGCCCATCCCCGCCGGAGTGATCGCCTTGCCCACGCTGTTCGGCTTAGCCACCACGGAGACCCGGGGGACCGATCTCGCCCGCGAGCGCTCAGCCTGCCGCACCCTCAAGGTATTCCACCATCACGCCGAACTGTTCAAGAAGGACCTGGGGCGATGGCCCGCCGAGCTTGCCGAGCTCGACGGCTACGTCGACTTCGCCGGGCATCCATACCTGCTGGACCTCGACCTGTCCGCCAAGAAGCGACGGAGTGACTGGTTGGGGGACATCTTCGGCGATGGCGACGAAGACGAGGAAGATGGAGAGGAAGAGGAGTTCGACGACGAAGACGACGGGATGGTGGACATCGACGACGATCTGTTCGTGATCGACTGGGGCAGAGAGGCCTGGACTCTGGGTATCGCCCCGGACACGTTTGAGCATCTCGAACAGTTGTACATTGACCAGGATGGCAAGATCCACCGGGTGGAAAAGAAGCCTGCAGAAGAGCCTCTGCAATAGAAGTCCAGAGTACACCGTTCCCAGTTCCGGGGAGGGGCCTGACGCGGAACCGGAACTCGGAACCAGCCAGGAGATGAACCCATGAAACTCAGATCGATTGTATGGTTGCTGATACTCGGGCTCGCCGCGCCGTTCCCCGTGGCTGCGGGTGAGAACGGAGAAGGGAAAGACCTCGACGCCCAGAAAGCAGACGCGGACGAGGAACAGAGTCCCATCCTGCGGCTGGCCGAGCTGCGCATCGACCAATTCGTCGTGCCGGCGCGCATGTTCAATCTTCCCCTTCCGGGAAAGACGCGCACCCTGCAGGAGGTCCTCGAGAATCTCGACGAGTGGGCTGAAGATGACAAGATCGGAGCTGTGCTGCTCGATCTCGGCTACGTCCCGCTGTCGTTCCCCGATGTCGAGGAGTTGCGTGCCGCGGTTTTGCGTCTGCGGAAGGCCGACAAGAAGGTCCTGGCCTATGTCAATGCCGGCGGACCCAACGCCTACCTGCTGGCCTGCGCTGCCGACGAGATCGTGATCGCTCCGACCGGTAACGTGATGATCCCCGGTCTTGGGCGGCTATTCCCGTACATGAAGGGCTATTTCCAGATGCTCGGCCTGGAGTACGAGGTCATCACCGCCGGGCGCTACAAGTACCCGGGCTTTCTCAACCGCCGCGAATCCAACAAGTACTTCCGTGAGGAGTTCGGCGCCATCCTCGATGGCTGGTTTGGCGACTACAAGTCCGCCATCGTCAAGGGGCGCAAGCTCAGCGACAAGCAGGTCGCCAAGGCCATCGACCAGGCCTTGTTCGACGCCGATCAGGCTCTGCACCACGGCTTGGTTGACAGCGTTGCCTACTACGATGAGTACCGCGCCCGCGTGCTCAGCCGTGAGAAGATGAAGCGCCATCGCGGTCACGAGCGCAGCTTGGCCGAGGTGAACTCGATTCAGGACTTCATGGAGCTGATCAACGAAAGCATGGAGGACGCCGCCGAGGCCCGCAAAGCCGTCGGACCCAAGATCGCCGTACTCCACGCCCGCGGACCGATCATCGACGTGAATCTCGGAGCCGGATTCTCCTCCATGTATATCTGTCGCGACGACTTCGCCAAGGTCGTCGACAAGCTGCGCAAGACGGAATCGATCAAGGCCGTGGTATTGCGCATCGACTCGCCCGGCGGATCCGGATACGCCTCCGATGTAATCTGGAAACAGTTACGCCGGCTTGACGAAGCCAAACCGCTGGTGGTCAGCATGGGCTCGGTGGCGGGTTCGGGCGGCTACTACATCGCCTGCCCGGCTCGGCGCATCTTTGCCCAGCCGACTACGATCACCGGGTCCATCGGCGTACTCGGCGTCTTCCGTTCAGCCTGGTCCATGTTCAACCGCATGGACTACGAGATCGAGGAGATGAAGCGCGGTGCCCGCAGCCTGCTGGGGGCTCCGCACCGCAACCTGTCCAAGAAGGACCGCAAGTTCTTCCAGGACTACATCGAGGATTTCTATTCCATATTCATCGACCGCGTTGCCCAGACTCGCAGGATTCCCGAGGAAGAGGTCCGCAAGATCGCCGAGGGCCGCATCTACACCGGGCGGCAGGCCCTGGAACTGGGTCTGATCGATGAGCTGGGCGGGCTGACCGAAGCTATCGAGTCCGCCAGGACGATGGCCAACATCCCCCCCAGCGCCGAGCTCAAGATCGTCCACTACCCCCGGCCGGGAAGCCTGGGCGAAATCTTCGAGAGCTTTGGTATGATGAGCGCCAGCCAGACGATCAGCATGTTCCAGCAGGGAATGACGGCTGCACCACCGGTAACCTTTGAACAGCAGTTGCAGATCTTCTCCGGCCCGGCGCCGCGGCCATTGTGCTGGATGGCGGTTCCGGAGTTCTGCCAGCCGGTCTGGAGCACGCCGCCGGACGCAAGCGTGTGGATGCCCACGCCGCAGGTCAACACCGGACCCGTTCCGGTCCCCTGGCAATAGCAGCGGCCGGAAAAGCAACAACCCACGGTGGGACCCAGCCGAGCGCTGCGTCCCACCTTCTTCTTGCGCGACGGGATCGAGAGATCAGTGTTGAACGGGTTCGCCGAGGTGTCGAGCGACCTCGGTGATCTTCTCTTCCATGAGTTCGGGGGTTTCCGCCTCGAGGTTCAGCCGCAGCAGCGGTTCGGTGTTCGACTTGCGTACGTTGAACCACCAGTCCGCGTACTCGACGGTGATTCCGTCAAGGAAATCGACCTTTGCGGACTTGTGCAACTCGGCGAGGTGCTTGATCGCCGCGTCCTTCTCCTCGTTTTCGAAGTTGCGCTCTCCACTCTGAGACTTGCGCCGCAAAGGAGCGATCAGTTCGCTCATCGGACGGTCCAGGGAGCTCACCGTGTTGATCACGTGAACCAGCGCCAGCATACCCGAGTCACAGTAGAAATTGTCCGCGAAGTAGAAGTGGCCAGAAAGCTCACCGCCGAAGACGCCCTTGGATGACGCAAGAGCCTTCTTCATGTAGGCGTGCCCCACCCGCTCTCGCTTGGGCACCCCGCCCGCCTTCCGGATCTCTTCCGCGACCACGCGACTCGAACGCAGATCGTAAACCACCGTCGCCCCGGCGTGGCGAGACAGGAACTGCGGAGCCAACAGCGCCGTGAGCATGTCGCAGGAGACGATCTCCGCCTGCTCGTCAACCACAATCAACCGATCCGCATCCCCGTCGAAGCAGATTCCGAAGTCAGCCCCGCACGCGCGCACCTGCTCACGCAACTGGCGCAGGTTCGACTCCACCAGGGGATTGGGCTCGTGCACGAACTCCCCGTTGGTCTCCATGTTCAGGCAGATCAGCTCCACCTCGGGCACATCCCCAAACAGGATCGGCACCCACATCCCCGCCATGCCGTTGGAGCCGTCCACCACGATCTTCAGCTTGCGCGGTGTCTGCAGGAACCCGCGCACAAACGCCTTGTACTCACTCGACAGATCGCGCGTCGTCAACTTCCCGCGCTGAGTCGACTCGTGCCTGGCCAGGTTCTTGGCCACGGCGCAGATGTCGTTCAAACCCGTGTCCGCTCCCACCGGAACACCCCGCTGACCGGAGATCTTGAAGCCGTTGTAGTGGGCGGGATTATGGCTGGCGGTGGTCTGCACGCCCCCGCAACTGGGCAAATGGTTGACCGCAAAGTAGACCTGCGGCGTATCGATCATGCCGATGTCGATGACGTCCATGCCGGTGGACCGCACTCCCTCGATCAGCGCCTCCGCCAGGGAGGGGCTGCTCTTGCGCATGTCCCGCCCGACCACCAGCGTCCGCACGCTGGGATCGCTACGCTCCATCCCGCGCAGAGAAGACCGTAAGAACGTCGCCGCGGCGTAACCGATCTTCCAAGCCACGTCTTCGTCAAGCGGGTCCGGATACGTCGCCCGCACGTCATACGCTTTGAACACCTGCTCGATCATATTGGTCTTCTCTTCCGGCTTGCGCGGGACCGCCGCTAGCCACATGCTGCCACGTCCGGTACGGTCGTCATTGAACTGACACTCCGCGCAGACATGGTAGTTCGCTCGACGGCGCCCGGCGCAGACCGCATCCGAGATCATCACTCGAGGTTGATCCGGACAATATCGGGTGTACGTTTGCTCGGATTTCGCATCGGGCGAAGCCATTTCGCACCATCCTTGCTGCCTGCGCCACTTTAGCACCAACTTCGCCGCCCGTCACGCTTCTTCGACGCCCGGACGCCCCGCGTTGACGCCGACGGACCATAGCGAGTATACTACGGATTGGGTGGTTGGGGGGATCCGAGCCCCCAGCTCCGATTCTTCGGCGGGCCAGCCGACGCATGGTGGAGAATCACAGGCATGTCCGACGTCGCCGTCGTATGCTGTCCACGCTGCTCCCAGAAGTACCGGGTCCCTGCGGAGCGCATGGGCGCCCGAGCACGCTGCAAGAAATGCGGGCAAGGCTTCCGCATCGCCGAAGACCATCCTATCGACGATGAAACCATCTGCGGATGGGTCACCGAGGACGATCCAGCCAGCGCCAGTGTGCTCGGGGCCACCGGAGTGCTCGAAAGTCCCGCGCCCAAGCCGGTGGAGGCCACCACCCACGCCAACCTCACCGCCAAGCCCCCCCCCAGCGAACCGCGGATCAGCTTCGAACGCATCGACGAGTTGGGGGCGTACTTCGAGTTCCCGATCGATCTGCTCCGGGATGCGGACCTCCGGGCGTCCTTCCCCCACCGATGTGTGAACTGCCTGAGCAAGACCGACCTGCTCTGCCATCTGCTCGTCTGGGCAGCCAAGCTCCCCCGCCAGGATGCCTTCAACATCCGGGAGATGGAGCGGCGAACCACCCGTCGACTGGACGAGATGCTCTTCAAGTACAAAGCCGACTGGCTCAACCATCTCGAATCCCTCGACGTGCTCCCCCCTCCCTTCAACGAGCCCATGCCCTACTTCGTCTGCGATCATTGCAGTGCGGTGGGTGAAATCACCACCCATACGCTCATGCACGACGGCGCCGAGTTCTGCCAGATCGGGATCGCCAACCTCACCATCGCTCTCGAATTCTATCGCAACAACGGCGGACGCGGATCGCCGGCGTATCAGAAACTCCTGGTCGCCGGTCGCCAGCAACGCGACAACGAGTGGCAACGCCTGCCCTTCGCCGTCCGCAGCAAGATTTCCCAGTGGTTCCATCCGGAGGAATCCGAGGACTTCATGGGATTCTACGCCGACCAGGAGTTCGCCCGGGCCGAGCGTGGAGCCGCCGGACTGGTCCTCACCGACCGGCGCATGGTCTTCAAGAAGTACGCCGCCAGCCGCGAGTACGACCTGAAACGCGGCGGCGAACTCTTTATCGAAGCCACCAAAGCCACCGCCACCATCTCGATCACCCAATCTGGCCAGCGCGAAGCCTCGCTTACCTCTCACCCACTCGCCGCCAGCAGCCTGGCCAAAACACTCACCGAAATGAGCTTCCCTTGGAAGGTCAACGTCAAGACGGCCTCCAAGTAATCCGCCGCCGCGCAGGAGCTCAGCAAGCCCGACCGAGGATATCACAGGACGCCCTGCTCCGCTTGCCGAACCCGATTGAATACTCGGCCCCAGCGCTTACCATAGCTGGTGGAGCGATCATCCCGCGCGAAGGAGGCGAACCGGGCTATGGAAGTGCCATCATTCTGTCATCTACACGTCCACTCGCACTTCAGCCTGCTCGACGGCGCTACCCGCCTCGAGGATCTCGTCCACCGCGCCAAGCAGATGGATATGCCCGCCGTCGCCGTCACCGACCACGGCAATCTCTTCGGCGCCATCGAGTTCTACCAGGCAGCCTCCAAAGCCGGCGTGAAACCAATCATCGGCTGCGAGGTGTACATGGCTCCTGGAGATCGGCGGGACAAGGAAGCCCGCGGGATGAAGGAGGCCAGCAACCACCTGCTCCTGCTCGCCCGCAACCTGATCGGCTACCGCAACCTCCTCAAACTCTCCAGCATCGCCTACCAGGAGGGCTTTTACTATCGCCCCCGAATCGACAAGCAGGTGCTCGCCGAACTCTCCGAAGGGCTGATCTGCACCAGCTCCTGCCTCGGCGGGGAGATTCCCCAGGCCCTTCTCAAGAAAAATCGCCGCGCCGCGGAAGACCTGGTCAGAACCTACCTGGAGATCTTCGGCCCGGAGCACTTCTTCATCGAGTTGCAGGACCACGGACTCCCCGAGCAGAGAGTCGTCAACCCGGAACTGGTCGACCTGGCCAACCGCTTTGGCGTGGGCACCATCGCCACCAACGACGTTCACTACCTTGAACACGGCGATGTCGAAGCCCATGACGTGCTCTGCTGCATCAGCACCGGAAAACTGCTCACCGATGAAGATCGTTTCCGCTTCGCCAACGACCAGTTCTACTTCAAAAGCCCGACGGAGATGGCGGAGCTGTTCCCCGGACACCCCCAAGCCATCGCCAACACCGTGCGCATCGCCGAGATGTGCGACCTCCAGTTCGATTTCTCCAAGCGCTACGCCCCCGTATACAAGCTCCCCGAGAAGCAGAACGCCGACGACGTGCTCCGGGACAAGGTGTACGCCGGCGCCGAGCAATGCTACCCCGAGATCACCGACGAACTCCGCGAACGCATCGACTACGAACTGGGGGTCATCTCCAGCAAGGACTTCTCCAGCTACTTCCTGATTGTCTGGGACCTTATGCGGCATGCCCGGTCGCAGGGCATCCCCTGTTGGGCCCGCGGAAGCGGGTGCAGTTCGGTGGTCAGCCACTGCCTGCGCATCTCCTCCCCGGATCCCATGCGCTACGAACTGTACTTCGAGCGCTTCATGGATCCCGACCGCGACGAGATGCCCGACATCGACGTGGACATCTGCCAGAACGGCCGGGCCAAAGTCATCGAGTACGTCCGTCAGAAGTACGGCCACGTCGCTCAGATCATCACTTTCGGCACGCTCAAAGCCCGCGCCGCGGTCAAGGACGTCGGCCGAGTCCTGGGCATGCCCTTCGAGCAGGCGGCGGAACTGACCAAGCTCATCCCCGCCGAGTTGAAGATGACCATCGACAAAGCCCTCGAACAGGAACCGGACCTGCGGGCCAGACGCGACAATGATCCGACCGTCCGCAAGGTCATCGACATCGCCCGGCGTCTGGAGGGCTTGGCCCGTCACGCCGGAGTCCACGCCGCCGGCGTGGTCGTCGCCGATCAACCGTTGGACAACTTCCTGCCGCTCTACCGTCCCGAAGGGGAAAACCAGGTCGTCACCCAGTACGACGGACCCACGGTGGAGAAGGTCGGCTTGCTCAAGCTCGATTTCCTCGGTCTGCGCACGCTGACCACGCTGGAACGTGCCCGCCAACTCGCGGTCAAATCCTCCGGGCAGGAGATCGATCTTGATCGGATCGACATCACCGATCAGCGGGTTTACGCCCTGTTCGCCCGCGGCGAGACCAAGGGGGTGTTCCAGTTTGAGTCCGGGGGCATGCGCGACGTGGTTATGAAGATGCGACCTAACCGCATCGAGGATCTCATCGCCGCCAACGCCCTCTACCGCCCCGGCCCCATGGTCAACATCGATGCCTACGTCGCCCGCAAGCATGGCGAGTCCTGGACGACGCCCCACCCCATCATGACCGAAGTGCTCCAGGAGACCTACGGCATCATGGTCTACCAGGAGCAGGTTTCCCGCATGGTCAACCGCCTCGGGGGGATCGAGCTCAAGCGGGCTTTCCGCCTGGCCAAGCTCATCAGCAAGAAGAAGACCAGCCAGATCGACGCCGAACGCGGACCCTTCATCGAGGGCTGCGTCGAGAAGGGCATCCCCCGCGACACCGCGGACCGCGTCTTCGAGGATATCCTCCGCTTCGGCGGATACGCCTTTAACAAAGCCCACTCCACCGGCTACGCCCTGGTCGCCTTCCAGACCGCCTACATGAAGACCTACCACCCGGTCGAGTTCATGGCGGCGGTGATGACCTTCGAGATGTCCAACACCGACAAGATCGTCGAGTATCGCGAGGAATGTCGGCGCATGGGCATCCAGGTCCTCGCTCCGGACATCAACTCTTCGGACAACGACTTCACCGTGGTACGCCGCCCTGGCGACGACGCGGTGATCCGCTTCGGTCTGGCTGCGATCAAGGGCGTGGGCGAGAAAGCCGTCTCCGCGATCACCAGCGAACGCAGCGAGAATGGACCGTTCGCCAGCCTTTTCGATTTCTGCGAGCGAGTCGATCTCACCGTGGTCAACCGAGCCACGTTAGAAGCGCTGATCTGCTGCGGGTCCTTCGATACCACCGGTGCCATGCGCCGAGCCCTCGTCGAGGCGTTGGACTGTGCCATCGAAACCGGCCAAGCGGCCCGGCGCGATCGTCTCTCGGGGCAGATGAGCCTGTTCGGCGACGGGGGCGACGGCGACCTGCCCGCTCCGCCCGAACCCAAGCTCTCCACCAAGGAGTGGAACGAGGCGGAGATGCTCGCCCGCGAAAAGGCGGTGCTCGGGTTCTTCGTCACCAGCCATCCTCTCGCCAGCCACCTGCAACTGCTCGAAGCCTGTGCAACCGCCAACACCGTCGATCTCAAAGCCCATGTCGAGGGCGCGGAGGTCATCCTCGGCGGCATGGTCAGCCACCTCCGCACGGTGGTTACCAAGGGAGGACGCAAGCCCGGATCCAAACTGGGCATCGTCACTCTCGAAGACCTCAAGGGGCAGGTGGAGGCCATCCTCTTTCCCGAGATGCTCACCGAACAGCGTGCCGTGGTGAAACCCGATGCGATCCTCTTCTTCAGGGGAGAGGTCGATCGTCGCCGGGAGGATCCCTCCCTGCGTATCACCGAGGTCATCACCGCGGAGCAGGCCCCCGGCATGCTGACCGCCCACCTCCTGCTCGACCTCCCCGAAGCCGCCGTGGATGACGCCCAGCTCTCCGCGCTGGCCGGCGTTCTTGCCAAGCACACCGGAACCACTCCGGTGTACTTCAACGTCGCCACGCGCGACGGCCTGATCGCCACCATCGGGCGGCCCGGGCTGGCGGTCACCGTAACTCCGGAGTTGATTCACGATCTTAGCGCCCTCTTGTCCCCTCAGGCGATCACGCTCATCGGAACCGCACGAAAACCCATTCCACTGCCCGTACATTGGCTGCCCGCCGCAGACACTGCCGCAGCCGAGTCCCCAGCCACCGGATCAGCACCACAACGCGACGTTCCGATACCCGCCTGATCGCTCCGGATTCGCCGCCCTCCGCCGGTTCTCCGCAACCAGCGCCCGCACTCTGCCTCCGCGTACGCGGGGCTGCCGTATACGGGTTTCCCCCATGCGGCCTACGCGGGACACTAAAGGAATGCAGCCAGACGGACGAAGCTACTCTTGTGGTGCTGACCGGCGGTCGTCAGTCCTCATATCACCCGCGGAGGCGTACGCCGGGCACCTGCCGTGGATGGGGCGCACATGGGCATGGCGAGCCAACCAGACTTGGCATTGTCTGGCGGAGGTGGAACCGCCGTCAGCTCATCTCGAGCAGGCTACCTGCCCGTCTGCCTCTCCTCTGTACCATCTGCCGCCCTTGCGGGTATTCCGCTACACTTACGCTCCGAACTCTCCAACGACGGCGCAGGTTTCGTGCTCCATCGCGACGACCGCGCCGGATTCACCGAAAAAGACCGCCGCCGCTTATTGGAGGACGGCATCGACTTCGTCTACATCCGCATCTCCGATCAGCGCCGATTCCGCGAGCAGAACGAAGCCCAGCTCGAGGAATTCGTTGCCGACCCCTCGAGGACCGTTCAGGACAAAGCCGCCCTCCTCCATGGGACCTGTAACGAACTGCTCAATGAACTGATGACTGACCCGGAAGTGGTCATCACTTCTCCCCGTCTGAAGGCGATCGCCAGCGCTACCGCCGCCTTGGTCCTGGACAATCCCGATGCCTTCTGTCACATGTTCTGTGCCTCGCGCCATGACTTCTATACCGCGACCCACATGGTCAACACCGGCGCCTGGATGGTCCCGCTTGCGTATCAACTCGGCTACCACGACTCGCGGGAGCTCGCGGTCATCTGCCAGGCGGGGATGATGCACGACATCGGCAAGATCCACGTGCCCGGCGAAGTGCTGAACAAGACGGACCAACTGACGGACGCGGATTGGGAACTCATCCGTGCGCATCCGGTGTCGGGAAGTGACTACGTGACCTCCTTTGACAATGTCGATCCGCTCGTCGCGACCGTAGCCCGCCAACATCACGAACGGCTGGACGGCAGCGGATACCCCGATGGTCTCTCCGCAGCACACATCCACGACGTCAGCAAGATGTGCGCCGTGGTCGATTCGTTCGATGCCATGACAGCCTTCCGGCCGTTCAAGAACCAAACCATGTCCGTGGCCCAGGCCCTTGCGATAATCCGTGAGGAGTCGCCCGAGAAGTACGAGTCCAGGGTCATGGAGGCCTGGCTCAACCTGGTGGGTACCATCCCTCCCGACTCTCTTCCGGGACCGACGGCTGATGAACCAACCACACCGTCCGACGTTACCAGCCGCCGCAGACACCAGCGCTACACCTTCCACTGCCTGGCACGGGTCCACGTCCTGAAGAAGGTGGGCGGTCGGTGGGTCGAGCAAGCCGCCGTCCCCGTCGTCGCCCACAGCATCTCCCGCTCGGGGCTCGGTTTCCTATCCTCAGGTCCCATTGAGTTGGGGGAGAAGATCCGCATCCAATTGCAGGTGCAGACCGCAGGCTGTAAGACCCTCCAGGGGGAGACGGTTCGCTGCCGCGCCCATGAGGACGGATGGCATGAAGTGGGTATGCAGTTCAGCGCTCTGTCGGCAGCTTCAACACCGGCCTAGGTGAGATGTGCTCGATCCCGCTCCGTCGGAATACAGTCGGCAGTCGGCCCCGGCGCACACATTGGGACCATCGCCGACACGAAGAGACCTCTCCGCACCCCCTCCCCACCTGCTCAGTTCCCGCAAGGCTGGAAAAGTGACTCCGTCACTTCATCCGGCCTGCCGGACGCCGAACATTTCCTCATGCGGTACCACGTCAGAGCCCGGACCTTGACGACTCCCACCGAGTTTAGGTATGCTACTTAAACCTCAGCCGCCGACGTGGGCGGTCGCACGGCTCCGCACAACACCACTACCCTGAAGGAGGTATCCCTTGCGCAGGACTATTCGATGTACGATTGCGCCCACGGCGTGTGTTCTGGCGGTCGGCTGCACTCTGTTGTTCGCTCCCGCGAGCGTCACTGCCCAGGAAGCCATCGTCATCGACCACACCTGTACCAACCTCGACATGGTCCCGGACTGCTGGATCGAGCGGGCCAAAGACGAGCTCAGGCTCTCCTACGGCCATACCTCGCACGGCAGCCAGATCGTGACCGGACTCAACCTGGTCAACGCCGGTTCAAACGGTACCGGAGCCACCTGCCCCTCGTGCAACGGGTACGGCTGTGGAGGATGTCTGTACAAGGTCTGTGATGACTACAACTACTACAAGTACGGCGGCAGCTACGTGCAGGCTCCTGCCGGCGTGCTCTCTTTCTGGAACTACCGGCCCGAAGGAGCCAGCGACCTCGGCAACCCCAACCGCACCGAGTGGGAAGTAGCCACCCGGGCGATGCTGGAAGATGATCGCTACGATAACCGCGATACGGTGATGTGGTCCTGGTGTGGCCAAGCGGACACCAGCGAAGCGAACATGCAGATCTACCTCGATCTGATGTCCGGGTTGGAGGAGGACTATCAGAACGTGACCTTCGTGTACATGACCGGACACCTCAATGGCGGTGGTGTCGAAGGCACCCTCAACCAACGCAACAACCAGATTCGCGACCACGTCATCAACACCAATGGCGTGCTCTTCGATTTCGCCGACATTGAAAGCTACGACCCTGACGGCGACGAGTTCCTATCGCTCTACGCCACGGACACCTGCAGCTACAGCGGCGGTGGCGGCGGAAACTGGGCCACCGAATGGTGCGACGACAACCCGGGCAGTGAAATGTGTATGTCGTGCAGCAGTTGCGCCCATTCACACTGTCTCAACTGCAATCTGAAGGGGCGAGCCTTCTGGTGGATGATGGCCCGACTGGCTGGCTGGACCGGCGCGCCCAGCGGAGACGCCAATTGTGACGACGCCGTGGACCTGAACGACTACTCGGTCTTCACCGATTGCCTGGCCGGCCCGGACGCGCTGCTGGCGCCAGTGCTCACCGATGAGAAGACCTGCCTGACCACCTTCGACTTCGACGATGACCTCGATGTCGATCTAAACGACTTCAGCGAGTTCCAGGCCCTGTTCGACGGCCCCTGAGCAGGGAATACCTAGCCCGAGTGCTCACGTGCAATCGCCGCCGGAGTGACGGCAGGATCGGCCCGCTACAACCTGCCTAGGCGGGACGGACGGTATGCGCCTGGCAGTCCATCAGGCGATGGGCGCAGAACACCGCGTTCGGCGCGGTACGCCCCTCGAGGATTCGTTCCGCAGCCAGGCGACCCACCGCCCACGAACCCCCTACGCCTTGCCCACCTAGCCCGGCAACGTGGATGAGCTGACCGCAGCGCGAATCATGACCAATCACAAACTCGCGGTCCGGGGCGAACGTACGCTGGCCTGCCCAGCACTCTTTGACGCGCAGATCGGAAAACCCGGGAAGGACCCGCTGCGCATGTAGGGCCAGCGCCTCCAGCGGCGGTTCACAGGCGTCGTAATCCCCCGGGGAAGCTGCATGCTCATTGCACGCGCACAGCAGTAGGCCACCTGACTCCGGTCGGAAGTAGAATCCGCCGGGAATGTCCCACACGAACGGCCAGTCCGGATCCAACGCATCCGATGGAGGAGTGACACACAGGTGTCGGTTCAGCGGAGTCAGCGGCAGATCCCCAACCTCGCCCGCCCACGGGCCTGCGGCGTTTACCAGCAGACGACAGCTCAACCTTCCCCGCGTCGTATCAACCTCAAGCCGCTCACCAGCACGACGCCATCCCAGGACCCGCGTGCCGTAGCGCACGTCCTGCTCGCGCAGGTAGCCGTGCAACAACCCGCTCACATCCACCACCCCGTCGTTCGGACACCACAGCCCCCGGCCCACCGCGGGCGGTACGCGCGGCGCAACCTCCTCCTCGCCCAGCCCCAGGAGCACCGATCCGCTGGCGCGAAACTCCGCCAGTTCACCAGTGCGCACAAACTCCGCGCCCTCACGCACCAGCTCCCCCACCCGGGGATTCTCCACGTACCCACGAATCATGGCGGCGTTGCGACCGGACGAATGGACCCCGGGCAAGTCCTCACGCTCCACGATGACCACACCCTCGGCGCCGCTACGCCGCAGATGATACGCCGTCGCCGCCCCGGCGAGCCCAGCACCGACGATCAGAATGTCACACGAGGTTTGCCCCATCGGAGTGGATTATACGGCCAGATCGTAGCATCGTCCTGCGGGCGGACGCTGCCAGGGAGCGGCAATCCAGCGGCAAGACGCCCAGGAACCTATGTCGGCCACCCTCACTCTCAAGTCGCCGGCGCGGGGACGGGGGATACGCTGGAAGTCTCGACCTCGGGGGTGGGCGGTGCCATCTCCGTGTGCGGCTCCATTTCCTCTCCAAAACGTACGAGCCGTGCGCTATTAAAGATAACCACCGTGGTCGCAATCATGTGCAGAAACGCCGCCATAATCGGCTTGAGCGCTCCCCAGATCGCGAACGTCTGCGTAACCAGAATAAACGCCACTCCAAAGAGCAGGTTCTGCCAGATCACGCCCGTCGCCTTCCGCGACAGACGGATCAGGAATGGAATGCGGTTCAGATCGTTGTTCATCAGCGCCACCGACGCCGACTTAATCGCGACGTCGCTGCCCGCAGCGCCCATGGCGATACCCAGGTGACCGGCCGCCAACGCCGGAGCGTCATTCACCCCGTCCCCCACCACGCACACCTGATGGCCGCGACGCTTGAGATCGTCCACCAACGCCAGCTTCTGATCCGGCAGCACCTCCGCCTGCACCTCCGTGCAACCCATCTCCGCGGCGACTCGCCGGGCCACCGACCACTTGTCCCCCGTCACCATGGTCAGGTTCTGCACCCCGACCTCGCGGAAGGCCTCGATGGCGGCCCGAGCTTCCGGACGGGTCTTGTCCTCCATTCCGATCCAGCCCAGGCAGCGGTTGTTCCGCGTTACATAGATCATGCTCAGGCCTTCGGTCTCAGAGTATTGCGGATCGTCGGTCAGACTCATGTCCGCCCCCTGCTCCGCCAACCAGTTGCTCCGCCCGACCATGATCTCGTCGTTCCCGACCTTCGCCCGTACGCCGCGTCCCATGACTTCTTTAAAGCCGACAGGCTGCTCCAGTTGAAGCTTGGCCTGCTTGGCGACCTCGAGCAGGGCGCGGGCTGTGGGGTGCTTGCTGAGCTGCTCCACCGTCGCCGCTGTTTTCAGCAAGTCCGCCCCGTCCACGTCGGGAGCGGGTTTCAACTGCGTCACACTCAGCACCCCGGTGGTCAGCGTTCCGGTCTTGTCCAGTACGACCGCCGTCAGGTTGCGGGCGTGTTCGAGGTGGATCACGTTCTTGATCAGAATCCCCAACCGAGCGGCGCAGCTCAGCGCCGCCACCATCGCCGTGGGGGTCGCCAACACCAGCGCGCACGGACACGCCACGATCAGCATGGTGATCGCCCGTTCCAGCCCTTCCTTCTTGTCGCTGGCGAAGAACAGCACAATACCCGCCACCATCAGGATGGTCGGGGTATACCAACCGGCATATCGGTCGATCAGCCGGGCCAGCGGCGCCTGGGTGGCCTCCGCCTCGAGAATCAGCGATTGCACCTTGCCCAGCGTCGCATCCTTCCCCGCCTTGGTAACCCGAATATCCAGCGCCCCGGTCAGGTTTGACGTACCCCCGAACACCTCATGCCCGTCAACCTTGTCCACCGCCATCGACTCACCGGTGATATTCGCCTGGTTGACGCTGGATTCGCCCGAGAGCACCACACCGTCCGCGGGGATGTTGTCGCCCGGGCGAACGCGGATGACGTCGCCGGGATGCAGCTTGGCGCTCGCCACCACCTCCTCGGATCCATCCGGCAGGACCCGATGGGCCTGGTCGGGGGTCAAACGCACCAGCGACTCGATCGACGCCCGGGCCCCCAACGCGGTACGCGTCTCGATCAGGTTCGAGAGGATCATGAAGAACGCGATGACCCCCGCCTCCTGATACTCCCCCAGGGCAATCGCGGCGACGATCGCCATCGCCACCAACTCGTCCATGTGGTTCTCGCCATGCCACAAGTGGACCAGGGCATGCCAGATCAGCGGCGCTCCCAGCAGCACCGCCCCCGCAAGAGCGATCAGCGACGAGTAGAAATTGCCAGACTCGCCCTCGCTTCCGCGGACCGTCGAGCCCGCGAAAAGCCACTCCGCGAAGAACGAACACACCACCAGCATCCCGCCGAATAGCGTAGCGATCATCAACGCGCTGGCTTTGCCCGTCTCCGCCTGCACCGACTGCTTGATGTCGAAATGGGCCATGGAATCCTCCGTCGTTCCCTGCTATCTACGAAGCTGGCACACTCGCAGTTCGCCGCCCCTGATCAGACGCCCACCATACCGGACCAACCCAGGCACGCCGAGCACCGCGTGAGGCTTCTACCCAACCCCGCCGCGAAACGCAAGCCAACCCGCCGGAGGCCCTCTGACACCGCAATCCGGCTGGCGATGCCCGCCGCCGGGACTGCCCGCAGACCCCTCGGAGCCGGCCGATTCAGCGTAAACTTATGTGCAATCAGGGATTAGAATCCGTCACATTGTGGCCGTAGATCATATAGATCTCGCCGGCATCACGCCGCCGACCGGTGCTAAGATCGCTTCCCGCACTTCCGGGCTCCTGCGGAAGCTGTTCATCAACGAAGTCCGCGAGTGGGTTGCCAATCCCGATGTCGGCGAATCCGTCGTTGTTTAGATCGCCTAGTCCCGCCACGAATTGCGGAGGGGCTTCGTTGGGCGACACCGCCTGGTACGGGCTCAGGAAGATGATCCCCGGAAGGTCATCGCTGCCCACGT